>JBCNPG010000083.1:0-8685 GCA_039593445.1 Pedobacter sp. | reverse complement strand
TTCTAACGGAGGACAAGCACAAATTAATGAGCGGTCGCCATGACTATCATTCACTCTACCTACCGAAGGCCAGAATTTATAAGCGGCTACATAAGGTAATGGGAATGCAGCAGTTTGACGGCTGTAATCGTGATTCCATTCATTTCCAGTCACTACTGCAGCAGTGTGAGGAGCATTTTTCAATGGATTATCGGTTTTATCGAGTTTGCCGCTTTCAACTTCGCTGATTTCGTTTCTGATGGCGATTAAGGCATCACAGAAACGGTCTAGTTCGTGTTTAGGCTCGCTTTCGGTTGGCTCAACCATCAAGGTGCCCGCAACAGGGAACGATACGGTTGGAGCGTGGAAGCCATAGTCCATTAAACGTTTGGCGATATCAACCACCTCGATGCCAAAGTTTTTAAAGCTGCGGCAATCCAAAATCATTTCGTGTGCGCAACGGCCTTGGCTGCCAGAATAAAGCACCGGATAATGTGCCTCTAGGCGGGCTTTCATGTAATTGGCATTCAAAATGGCATATTTGGTGGCATTGGTCAATCCATCGGCACCCATCATGGCGATGTAGGCGTGTGAAATGATCAGGATCGAAGCCGAACCCCAAGGCGCTGCCGAAACGGCATGGATAGATTTTTCTTTGTTGATGTCAACCACCGCGTGACCTGGCAAATATTTAACCAAGTGTGCCGCTACGCCAATCGGGCCCATACCTGGACCACCGCCCCCGTGTGGAATACAGAAGGTTTTGTGCAGGTTCAAGTGGCATACGTCGGCGCCGATATTGGCCGGACTGGTTAAGCCTACCTGGGCATTCATGTTGGCACCGTCCATGTAAACCTGGCCACCATTTTGGTGAATGATATTGCAGATATCGATGATGCTTTCTTCAAATACGCCGTGTGTAGAAGGGTAGGTTACCATTAAACACGACAAGTTGGCCGCATGCTCTTCTGCTTTGGCTTTCAAGTCGTCAACATCAATGTTTCCGTTTTCGAGCGATTTGACCACAACGATTTTCATGCCAGCCATGGCTGCCGAAGCCGGGTTGGTTCCGTGCGCCGAAGCCGGGATCAAGGCAATGTTACGGTGGTGGTCGCCACGGTCTTGGTGATATGCCCTGATGACCATCAAACCAGCATATTCACCTTGCGCGCCAGCATTAGGCTGGAGGCTCATCGCGGCAAAGCCGGTAATTTCGCTCAGCCATTTGTCTAGTTCGTCAAATACGGTGTAGTAGCCTAATACCTGGTCGTTTGGTGCAAACGGGTGGATCTTGCCGAACTCAGGCCAAGTAACCGGAATCATCTCGGTAGTGGCATTGAGTTTCATGGTGCATGAGCCTAAGGCAATCATCGAGTGGCAAAGTGAAAGGTCTTTAGCTTCTAAAGATTTGATATAGCGCAACATTTCGTGCTCCGAATGGTGCGAATTGAATACCGGATGGGTTAAATAAGCCGATTGACGTTGCAAAGCCGAAGGGATGCTGGTGCTTACTTGGTCAACCACGTTGATGCTGTCTGAAGCAATGCCTTTAACTTTAGAGAAAATGCGAACCAAGAGGGTAACATCTTCAAACGTGGTAGTTTCGTCTAAAGCGATGCTTACCAGGTTGCCTTTATAATTAAGGTTGATGTTGTTGTCAAGGCATTCTTTATGGATCGAGTCGGTTAAATCGCCCAAATCCAATTGAATGGTGTCGAAATAAGCTTTGCTCAACACCTTGTAGCCGATTTTTGAAAGCGACTGGGCCAAGCTTACCGTTAAGCCATGTGTGCGCTCTGCAATCAGTTTCAAGCCTTTCGGCCCGTGGTAGGCTGCATAAAACCCAGCCATGATGGCCAATAGAGCCTGGGCGGTACAGATGTTGGAAGTTGCTTTGTCTCTGCGGATGTGCTGCTCGCGGGTTTGCAGGGCCATGCGCAAGGCATAGTTATTATTGCTATCGATGGTTACGCCAATAATACGGCCAGGGATAGAACGTTTATATTCGTCTTTAGTAGCAAAATAAGCTGCATGTGGACCACCAAAGCCCATCGGTACGCCAAAACGCTGCGTAGTACCTACCACCACATCAGCACCCCATTCTCCCGGAGGAGTAAGCAGGGTTAAGCTCAACAAATCGGCCACTACGGTTAATTTGATGTTTTGGTTGTGCAGGGCGCTGGCAAAGTTGGTATAATCATAAACCTCGCCATTGGCCGCCGGGTATTGTACAATGGCGCCAAAGAAATCTTCGCTAGGCGTAAATTCTTCGTGGTTGCCAATTACCAGCTCAATGCCAAAAGGATTGGCTCTGGTTTTTAGGATGTCGATGGTTTGGGCAAAAAGCTGCTCAGATACAAAGTATTTTACAGCAGCCTGGTTTTTGCGCAAGCTATATTGCATAAACATGGCTTCGGCAGCTGCGGTGCCCTCGTCCAACAATGAAGCATTGGCTATTTCCATGCCGGTTAAATCAATAACCATGGTTTGGAAATTAAGCAGCGCCTGCAAACGGCCTTGTGCAATTTCTGCCTGGTAAGGCGTGTATTGCGTGTACCATCCCGGATTTTCCATCACGTTGCGCAGAATTACGCCTGGCGTAATGGTGTCATAGTAACCCTGACCAATGTACGATTTAAAAACTTTGTTTAACGATGCCGTTTGTTTAAGGCTCGCCAGATACTCGGTTTCAGATTTAGCCTTCGGGAGGTTCAAGGGCTGTTTTAACCTGATTTGTTGAGGAACTGTTTGTGCAATCAGCTCGTCGATTGAGGCAACGCCAACGGTTTGCAACATGGCTGCTGTGTCTTCAGCATTTGGCGCAATGTGGCGTTCTTTAAATTCTTCTTGGTAGTGGATGTTTAAGCTCATGAAGTATAGCAATAATTGATGCCGCAAAGGTAAGAAAACTATCCCTATTTTTTGCCATCAAAATGGCTGTCCAAACGTCATATTTTAGTCTCACATACAACCTGTTAAATCTATGTTTTTAGTAGGGTTTGAGTAACTGCCACCAAGGTTTTTGCTCTATTTTTTGACATTTGAGCATCTGTGCCTTGTTTTGGGCATCGAAATAATAACTTAAAGTTAATAATTTATACTTTAGAGAAATTTAACGGAGATTTTGAGCAAATTGATTGGACTGTCAGACGTTTCAGTCTATCCGTTAAGTTTAACTGAGCAGCTTACATTTGGTTTACTTTTCGTCAGGATTAGCTAAACCAAATGTTTGCACTTTGCAAACGGGGCAGTTTGTGACTGTTGTTCGAGAAGCATGCCCAGCAAGAATCCGGAACGGATTGTAAAACCCATCGTCATTCAATCGGGAAAACATTTCCCGACAAACACAATCAAGAAAAAGCTGTAATTATTTCATCACTTTCCAGCCTTCTTCCTTGTCGAACTTGAGGCGATAGGTTTTGGTGATGAAGTTGCTGTTCTCGCTGGCGTTTTTTTGAAAAGGGGCAAAGGCCGTGTTTGTTTTTTTGAGCGATACCGTAACCTTGGCATTGTTGTCGTTTATCCTGTTGAAATCGACTGGTTTTTCGCTGGCCAATTCATATTGTACCACTTTAACTGTAGCCTTGTCGTCGTCTTGCTTAAGCACAAGTTCGCTAGCCTTGTCGGTTAGCCTGATCTGGAAAACATAGCTGCTGTCTTTGGAGAGGAATTTCTTTTTGGCACTTTGCAGGCTAAGCGAAACATACCCTTCTTCGGCCAAACGACGATATTTTTCCAGTTCTTTCATGTCTTTTTCGCTGTTGAACTTCATCTCGCCAAAGCTGAAGCGGGCAGTTTTGTATTCTGGATTGGCTTTGAGGTAATCGGTAATCTTTTCGCCGGCCTCTTCTGCGTTGATGGTGGCCACGTTTTTGCAGCCCAAAGCGATGATAAGCAGACTAAGTATGATCAGGAAACGGTTTTTCATGCGGTTTTTCTTTTAAAGATATTCCCCTTTTTTATATTTTCCAAATTTGGCAGGAGCATCGCGCCCAAAATGATCAATACGCCAAACCAACGTACAGGGCCTACCGACTCGTGCAATACCAGGGCCGACATGCTCACGGCTACAGGCAGTTCTGCAGAGCTTAAAATAGAGCTTAGCGTAAAACCTGCCCTCGGAATGCCCGATGCAAAACATAGGGGCGGAATAACGGTGCCAAAGATGGCTAATATCATTCCCCATTTGAGCAAGCTGCCACCCAAAGCTCCGTTAAACAGGAAGTGCGGGGGCAATACTACAAAAATCAATAGGCAGGCACCGGTAATCATTAAGGCGCTTTTTTGCAGCGGAGGATATTCGTTGCCCAGTTTGCCGTTCAGCATCAGGAAAATGGCATAGCATAAGGCGGCCAATAGGCCAAAAGCTACGCCAACCAGGTTGATGTCGGCAAGTTTGGTATTGGTAAAGCCACTGGCCAATACCGTACCCGCGAGGATAAAAATGATGGCGAATATTTGAGCTTTGCTCGGCTTCTTTTTGTAAATGAACAGTTCCAGCAATACGCTGATCCATACAAACTGCATCAACAGGATGATTGCCAAAGAAGCGGGAACGAACTTTACGCACTGGTAATAGGTAAGGCTAACCAGTCCCGTGAAAAAGCCGGCGCCAACCAGTTTAAGCCAGTGGGTAGTGCGCACCGGTTTTGGTTTTTTGCTGAGGCTGTTTTGAATAAGGTACAATGTCCAGAGCAAAACGGCGCCGAATAGGGCTTGTGTGCCGGTTACGTCGCCCAAAGTATATCCTTCGGCATAAGCCAATTTTACAAAAGTAGAGAGAATACCAAAGCTGCATGCACCAAAAAGTACAAGGAATATGCCTTTTAACATGGATTTTAAAGTTAAGAGAGTTGTTTTAAATAAAGCTGGATGGTGTTTTCCAATCCGTAGTACAAGGCATCGCTAATTAAGGCATGGCCTATTGAAACTTCGAGCAGGTTAGGAATGTTTTGGGCAAAGTATTTCAAATTGTGCAAGTCGAGGTCGTGACCAGCATTGATGCCCAGCCCCAGTTCGCTGGCTCTTTGTGCGGCCTTGACATAAGGCGCAATGGCTTGCGCTTTGTCTTGGTGGAAGTGGCTGGCGTAGGCTTCGGTGTACAGTTCGATACGGTCGGTACCGGTTGCCAAGGCACCTTCTACCAGTTCTACCACCGGATCAACAAAAATAGAAACCCGGATGCCTGCATTTTTAAATACGGCCACCATTTCTTTCAGGTAATCGGCGTGTTTTAGGGTGTCCCAGCCATGGTTGGAAGTGAGCTGCCCTTCGGCATCTGGCACCAGGGTAACCTGGGCAGGTTTATTGGCCAATACCAGGTCGACAAATTTTTGTTCCCGGCAGTTGCCTTCAATGTTGAATTCTGTTGCAATGACAGCTTTGAGGTCGAATACATCCTGGTAGCGGATATGGCGCTCATCTGGACGTGGATGCACGGTGATGCCCTGGGCACCGAAACGCTCGCAATCCAGCGCCACTTTAACCAAATCGGGATTGTTGCCACCCCTGCTGTTGCGCAAAGTGGCAATTTTGTTGATGTTAACCGAAAGTTTTGTCATGCGGCAAAGATAGCAATCGCTTGGCGTTTTTTTGTAAGGCCTTGGTCATTAGTATTTAGTCGATGGCCAATAGACTGGCGCTTTCCGCATTCAAAGCACCCAAATCAACCACATGGAAATGAACTTCATGATTATATTTGTAACATGAAAATGAGACTGCTCTTGTTGCTTTCGTGGATCACTTCGGCAGTTTTTGCCCAGAACTTTGACTCGATTAAACGATATAAAGTCAATTATGCCATAGCCAAAGGCATCGATGGGCAATGGATTGCTTTGCGGACTTTTGTGAATGGCAACCAGAAATACCTGTTACTAGCCGATCCGCAAAGCCTGCTTACTTTGGTAAAGCCAGCCGATGGTTTTAAACTTGATAAGCTGGATATTGGCAACATAAGAGCAATTTTTAAAAATTCGCCTTATGTAAAAGCGCTGGATTTAGCCTTGTCTAATGGCAAAAGTCTGCAGAATTCGGGGATAGACCATGCCATTCCGCAAGAAAAGGGCATCGCGCTCACCATAGATTTGTGCCCTTCCCATAAAAACCTCGACCGTATTATTTTTCAGCGCCTGCTGGATGAATTCAAGAAAATTGAAAGACCTGTGCCTTTGGCTATTTCGGTTTCTGGTAAGTGGATGCTCAAACATCAGGTTGACCTCGATTGGCTAAAAAGCTTGGTTGTCCAAAACGAACTGAACATAACCTGGATCAACCATTCATACAACCATGAGGTGAACAGCATGCCCTTAGCTCAAAATTTTTTGCTGGCGCCGGGTACTAATTTGGATGTAGAAGTGCTGGAAAATGAAAAACTGATGCTGAAAAACGGCTTGGTGCCTTCGTTGTTTTTCCGCTTTCCGGGATTGGTTTCCAGTCCCCAGTTGGTAGAGAAAATCGTTAACTACGGCTTGGTGCCGGTAGGCAGCGATGCCTGGCTGGCCAAAGGGCAACAGGCGCAAGCAGGAAGCATTGTGCTGATCCACGGCAACGGCAATGAAGAAATAGGCGTTAAAGATTTTATCCGTTTGCTCCAAAATAAGCAGGTGGACGTCAAAAACAAGCAATGGCTTTTGTTCGACCTAAGGCAAGGACTTGAAAAGGAGCTTAAATAGCAAAAAGGCCAAATGGTAATACAACAGGCAACTATTGCTCGGTTTTCTTAGCCGGAATGAGTGTTATGCTGGTGGCTTTGAAACGGTTGTTTACAAGCTGTCCGCTTACTTCGGCCTTGCTAATGGCATTGCAAAAACCATGGGTGCCGTGTGCATCGCCAAAGTCGTCAATGCCTTTGCCATCAACAAAATAGGGCTGGCCGTTTATCCTGACCGCCAATTCGCAGTCTTTGCCTTTCATTTTAAACTGGCACTCGCCACAGGCAATTTCTACGGTTTGCTTAGTGATGGTTTGAACGGGTGCAGCTTTTTTAGGTTTGGTTTGGGCATGGGCGCCTAAACCTGCAAAGGCAACCAAGATTGCGATGATGAACTTGCTCATGTGTGAAAAATTGATGCCCAAAGCTAAGTATTTTATCGGCAAATGAAACTGCCCTTTGTTGGCTAAACCCGATAGGAGCGGACAGCTCGTCGAGCGGACGGCGGGGCTGCAGGAACCGAAGTGTTGCAGAATGGGCTTTTCTATCGCTTCCTGATGTTCGTCATGATGGCAACTGGCATTAAATAAAAAAGGGACATGCAAATTTGCACATCCCTCTATTTTGTAGTCCGAAATTAAGGACTAGTACCTGTAAGTATCTGGTTTGAAAGGACCTTCAACCGGAACACCGATATAATCTGCTTGGTGCTGGTCTAAAACATCCAATTCTACACCGATTTTTTCTAAGTGCAAACGGGCAACTTTTTCGTCCAAATGCTTAGGCAATACATAAACTTTGTTTTCGTATTTGCCAGGATTGGTCCAAAGCTCCAATTGCGCCAATGTTTGGTTGGTGAACGAGTTGCTCATTACAAAGCTTGGGTGGCCAGTAGCACAGCCCAGGTTTACCAAACGGCCTTCGGCCAAAATGATTACATCTTTGCCATCGATGGTGTATTTGTCTACCTGAGGTTTGATTTCAACTTTGGTATCGCCATAGTTTGCATTTAACCAAGCCATGTCGATTTCGTTGTCGAAGTGGCCGATGTTACAAACGATAGCTTTGTCTTTTAGGGCTTTGAAGTGCTCGGCACGAACGATATCGCAGTTGCCGGTAGTGGTTACTACAATATCGGCTTCCTTAACAGCCGTAGCCAGTTTTTTAACTTCGTAGCCTTCCATGGCCGCTTGTAGGGCGCAGATAGGGTCGATTTCGGTTACGATCACACGTACGCCTTGCGAGCTCAAAGATTCTGCCGAACCTTTTCCTACGTCGCCATAACCGCAAACTACGGCTACTTTGCCAGCCATCATCACATCGGTAGCGCGACGGATCGCATCAACCAATGATTCGCGGCAGCCATATTTGTTGTCGAACTTAGACTTGGTTACCGAATCGTTAACGTTGATGGCAGGCAAGTGCAGAGTTCCATTTTTCATTCTTTCGTACAAGCGGTGTACGCCGGTAGTAGTTTCTTCTGATAAGCCTTTGATGTTCGGAATCAGTTCAGGGAACCTGTCGAAAACCATATTGGTTAAATCGCCACCATCATCCAAGATCATGTTTAATGGCTTGCGGTCTTCGCCAAAGTGTAGAGTTTGCTCAATGCACCAATCGAACTCTTGTTCGTTCAGGCCTTTCCAGGCATAAACCTGGATGCCGGCAGCGGCGATCGCGGCGGCGGCGTGGTCTTGGGTTGAGAAAATGTTGCATGACGACCAGGTTACTTCTGCACCTAGTTCAACCAAGGTTTCGATCAAAACCGCAGTTTGGATGGTCATGTGCAAGCAGCCTGCAATGCGGGCGCCTTTGAGGGGTTTAGATGGTCCGAATTCTTTGCGCAACGACATTAGGCCCGGCATTTCTGCCTCTGCCAATGTAATTTCTTTACGGCCCCATTCTGCCAGTGAAATGTCCTTAACTTTGTAAGGAACGTAAGTTGTCTCTACTGATGACATGTTGTTTTTATTAAATGATTAATAATTAATTGCTTACTGCAAATTGGATAATTGTTTTTGGACTTTTATCCAGCTTAAAATAAGCAGGGACAAAAT
>JBCNPG010000082.1:0-8708 GCA_039593445.1 Pedobacter sp. | reverse complement strand
GGTCTTTTAAGCTTAGGGGCAAAACCGCTTTCTTCGATTTGTCTTTTTTATCGAGGATAAGCAGGCTATAGCCGGGGTTCAGGTTGCTGGCAGGCAATTTTACATCGAAAAAGCCATCTTGAGTGGTTTGCAGTTCGGTGCGCATCAGGCGTTTTTGGCCGTTCATTAGGTAAAGTTCCAAATCGCGGTAGCCCGCGGCTTCGTTTTTCGTATTGCTTAATCGGGCTTTAATATCTAGACTGCGTTTGCCTTCTTCGTTAACGAGTTGCTGATTGGAAGTTAAAAGCCAGGTTTTGTCGGTGGCATTGCCAATGTAAAAGCTTTTCGAAAAATAAAAATCTGCACCCATGTTCTGTTGCCAGTTGGTATAGGCCCTTATGCTGTAGCTGCCATCGGCAAGCTTCGGATCAAGTGCAAACTGTCCAAAACCGAGCCCGTTGTTTAAGGGAAGCACCAGCCGTTCAACCAGCTGGCTGCTGTCATTAAAAAGCTCGACGTACAACCTGTCGCTTCGGGTATTGATGTTGTGGTCTGCATTGAGTAGCAAAGATTTGAACCACAGCGTGTCGCCGGCACTATAGTAGGGCTTGTCAAAAGTGAGATAGGCTTTTTCTGTCGGAAACAGGTTGTAATGCCCCTGCACCATGTTGCTTACAGAAGCCGTTGTTTCCTGTGCCTTTACTGCCACACACCAGGCGAGCAGGCCCAAAATAATGAAGGATTTGAGTTTCATAAACGGTGTTTTAGCTTTCTTTGATTACTCTATTCATTTCTTCTAACAGACCCTATATTCGGTAGGAGTATTTTCTACTTCACTTACCTAATCCTTTGCAAAATCTCTATTTGGATTTTGGTTTGTCTGCCACTTGGATGATGGTCTTCTGATAGCCAAACCTGCCCATTAAATCAGTTCCTTCTGCTTTTACGGTGTAAGTGCTAGGCTTATCGGCGGCATAGAACGAAACCTTGGCCTTTCCGTTTTCATCTGTTATTACATGGGCATTCCAATAGATGGTCGACCGCAAATCGGGCAGGTCGTTTTTACTTTCAGTGGTATACTTTGGACTGTAAAACTCTTTTGCCGGACTTAAGGGCAAAGGCCTGTACACATAGTTGCCTTGGCTTGCGGCCACCCAAGGTCCATTTCCGCTTCGCGTAGTAATTTCAAGATAATAAAATGCACAGCCCTTATAGAGTTGGATACTTTTGATATCTTCTGCACTCAAATAATTGAAAAGCTGTTTGTTAACCTCGAACCAAGCTTGTGGGCCTCCTATTGCCGATACTTTAGTTGTACTGATTTTGTCTATCCGAATAGAATTGATAATATTCAAGCCGATTACATATTCCTCAAATAAGAAGCGTTCTGCACCAGTGCTGCAGTTGGGATACCATCGGTCGCTTATCTTAAACCCGCTAAATCTTTCGGTCAAAAGATTTAGCAGTGTTTTGCGTGGCGTTTTTTTCAACTCCTCTTCTGTAATGGATTTGTAAATCTTGGCATCCCAGGCTACTTCGTAGGCTATATTTGGATTAACGCCTTTAATTTCTACTTCTTTTAGGGTGGTTCCAGTTAGGGGGGACATTATTGTTTCGTTCTGTTTCACCTTTTCTTTTCCGTTAAGAAAATGCTTAAGCGCAGTACTGTCGCTGTTAACGTACCAAGGATTTGTTTTTTCAGCGAGACCAATTGGAAGCGGGGGAACAAATTCATTTACACTTATCTTAGCCGCAGAGGCTTTTCCTGTTGCATTTTTAATTTTGATGGCATAGGAGGCGCTATCTAAGCGTGGCAGGTTGCTAAAGGTAAAACCGCCATCCAAGTTGCTGATGGTATCTGTAACGAGTATATCCTTACCCAAAGAAAGCAGCGTAAGCCTCATCTCGGGCACTGGTTTGTTGAGCAGGTTGGTTAACCTTCCTATAATCTTGTTGCCGTTTTCTGCAATAAATTTGGGGCTTGCCTGTTTCTTGAGAACCTCACTCCAATTGTACCCGATCCATCCTTGGGTAAGCAATAGATTATCCAAAGCAATCCGAGCCTCGCCATCCTGGTTTCTAAAATACCAGTCGGCATCTTCAATGTTTCCTTTCAAATTGCTTTGCAATAAGAAATAAGTGGCAATATTATCGCCATTAACAGGCAGTTTTACCTGCGCATTGTCGGTTATGGCTATAGAAAATGTACCTTTGATTGGGTTGTTGTTCTCGTCTGTAGCATGAATAGATAGCGAAATGCTGTCTTTTGGTTTGGAGGAAGTACCTTGGGTTACCGATAACTTGATTTGCTGTTTTAAGTTGATGAATGTATTTCGTTCGTTAAGCGGTTGCTGATCGGGAGAGAAGAGCGTAAAATGAACAATGCCATCAGGAAAACCATTTTTTGCTAGTTTTAGATTGCTGAAGCCATTTTTGAGATTAATTCTGCTCGCGAAAATGAGACTATCGGCTGCCTGTGCCACAAGCTCGTATTCCTGATCAATTCTTTTCCCTTCGCTTGCCCTGATAAACACATACAAAGAATCTGGCTGAGAGGTGTGGTCAATTCGCAAAGTAGTGCCTTCTGCTTGAACCGATGGCAACGGTACTTTTTGTTCCTTGCCATTTACATTAAACACAGCAGCATAAGTTTCGCCTTTTTGTGGCAATAGAAAAAAATTACCCATTCCTTGGTGCTGGCTGGCAAACGTAGTGAGTTGCTCATTTTTGGAATTAACAATCTTGCCCGTGACATTTCTGCCCAATCCGGTGGCGGCAACTGCCTTAAATGCCACTTTGTTATAAATGCCCGCTACCAGGTAACCCCCTTCAGGCATAAACTGCAGATCTATTTCGGCAAGGTCATTTAGGATTAAAGGCAAAATTGCCCTTCTCAGCTTGTCTTTTTTATCGGTTATCAAAAAGCTATAATTGCTGTTCAGGTTGTCGGTTGGTAATGGTAATTTTGCATCAAAAACCCCTCCCTGATCGGTTTGCAACTCGGTGTGCATTACTTTTTTGTTGCCATTCATTAGGTAGATTTCCAAATCTAAATAGCCGGAGGGCTCATTGCGCAGATTGGTAAGGCTCGCCTTGATGTTGAGGCTTCTTTTACCGTTTTCGGTCGTAATCTTCTGGTTTGAAGTGATGAGCCAAGTTTTGTTGCTGGCATTGCCAATGTAAAAGTTTTTTAGAAAATAAGCGTCCACACCAAAATTCTGTTGCCAATTGGTGTAGGCCCGTATGCTGTAGCTTCCATCGGTTAGCTTTTGGCTTAAGGGAAACTGGCCAAATCCAAGTCCATTGTCCAGTCCCACCACTCTTCTTTCAACCAGTTGGCTGCTGTCGTTAAAAAGTTCAACATAGAGCTTGTCGCTTCTGGTATTCACACTGTGGTCGGAATTGAGCAGAATTGATTTGAACCACAGCGTATCTCCAATCGTATAATAGGGCTTGTCAAATGATAAGTAGACCTTCTCTGAAGGAAAAAGCGTATAGTATTTTTCGATCTTGTTGGTTATTGATGTGGGTGGCTTCGTTTCTTGGGCAAGTGAGCCCAGCGAAATCAAGAGCAGATAGGGGATGAAAAGACATAGGCAAGCGTTTTTCATAGATTGAAGATTTTAAGAAGGCTAACTCCCTTTTACCGATCGGGTCATTTGTTCGAGCATATCCCACATTTCGGTAGGAATAGCTTCCAGCCCGTTCATTTGCCCTGCGCCTTGCAGCCATTCGCCTCCATCAATTGAAATGACCTCGCCATTGATATAACCCGAAAAATCGCTCATTAAAAAAGCAGCCAAATTGGCCAATTCCTGATTTTCGCCCACGCGCTTAAGGGGCACGCGGTTTTTGAAATCGAATTTTTTGGCCAAATCGCCGGGCAATAACCTGTCCCAAGCGCCTTTGGTAGGAAATGGCCCAGGCGCAATGGCGTTGGTACGGATGCCATATTTGCCCCATTCTACGGCCAGCGAGCGGGTAAGGGCCAGCACGCCACCTTTGGCGCAGGCCGATGGAACTACGTAGGCCGAGCCTGTAAAGGCATATGTGGTCACGATATTTAAAACCGTGGCGGCTTGTTTTTGGGCAATCCAGTGTTTGCCAAAAGCCAAGGTGCAATTTACGGTACCTTTGAGCACAATGTCGATAATGCTCGAAAAAGCATTGGCCGAGAGGCGTTCGGTGGGTGAGATGAAATTGCCTGCGGCATTATTCAATAGGCCTTCTACGCTGCCAAATTTTTGCAGGGTTTGTGCCAGTACTTCTTCTACCTGGGCGTAGTCGCGCACATCGCATTGTACGGCCAATACCTTGCCCCCGGTCTCGGCTTCCATTTCATTGGCCGTTTTTTGGAGCACCTCTAGTTTGCGGCTGGTGATGACCAAATTGGCGCCCAGCTTTAAGAAATAAGTACCCATAGCGCGACCTAAGCCGGTACCTCCGCCGGTTACTACAATGGTTTTTCCTTTGAGGGCATCATCTTTTAACATCGGTTCGTTGTACATGGCTTTATGACTGAATTAGTGGATTGCTTTAATTGTTCAATTGTTAAGTTGCCGTATTGTTGGCCTATTGGGGCTTACAAGGGCTATGCCTTCTTTTGTAGACCGTCTATAATGGTTTTCAAAATGTTTCTGGTTGTAGGTGCCCACCATTGTTTCAACATTACTTCAAGATCGGCACTTTGGTCGGCGCTGGTGCTGGCAATCAATTCCTTGCGGATGTTGATCTTGCTCTGTTGCCAGGTGTTGCGCTCAAAAGCCATGTATTTTCTCGCTTTGCGTTCGGCTGCGGTTAAAATGCTTTCTGGTTTGACCAACTCGTCTACCAAGCCTACGTTTAGGGCCTCATCCGGACTAAATAATTTCCCTTCCAAAAGATTTCTCGTTGCCGAGGCTTTGCCCAGCCAAAATGCGTACAGGTTAAAAATACTATTGGGAACGATGATGCCTACTGGCACTTCGTTCAGCCCGATAATGTATTTGCCTTCAGCCATTACCCGCGCATCGCAGGCTAGGGCAATTACGCAGCCACCCGCAGGGCTATGGCCATTAATGGCCGCTACCAATGGTTTTTTAAAAGCCGTGATCTTGGCTACAAAATCCAAAAACAAATGCCAAAAGCTTTTGGCTTCTTCCTCGTTGTAGTTATAAAGCTCGATCAAATCTAATCCGGCCGAGAAAAAATGCTCTTTTCCGGTAATGACAACGCCTCCAATGTTGCTGTCGTTTTCAATGTGGTGCAACATGTCGGTCAGTTCGGTTACCATTTCGCGGTTCATGGAGTTTGATTTGCCCCTGTTCAGGTTAATGATGGCCAAACCGTCTTTTATGCTTGTTTCAATTGTGTTCATGGTTCTTATTTTACTTCATAAGTATATACTTTTCTGCCCAGATTACCAAAAGCATCCATGCCTTCTACGATAACCCTGTAAGTACCAGGGCTTCCGGCATTAAAATAGCTGAGCTTGGCTTTGCCTTTGATGTCGCTGTTGAGGTTTGGTTGCCAGAAAACGGTAGTTCTCAGGTCTTCCATTTCCTTGTTCACTTTTGGGTCTTCGTAGTTGGGCATGTAAAATTCCTTTGCGGTGGCAAAGCCTTTGTTAGACAACCTGATTTTATTGAAAGTAGTTACGGTTTCTAATTCGTCCAGCTGTTTGGTGGTAATTAAAACTACGCCCCAATAGCCGTCCTGGCCGTAAAGAACCGTATTGTAGTTCGAGGTGAGCACCTCTATGCCTTCTACCGTGCCTGGCGGGATATCCTTGATCTTATCCTGGCCAATCCGAATACCATCCAGCAATACCATAACAGGTTTCGGAACGGCCGAGGTAATGGAAACCGTGCGGAAGCTAGAGCGCACATAGTTGCCTCCATAAAACATGATGCCTGGAATGCTCAAAAAAGCCTGCTCCAAGCTAGTTTGATACTTAAGTTTTTCCTTGGTAACAACATAGTCTGCCTGGCCTGCCAAATTTCTGGAACCTCTGATGGGATTAACCGGAATTGGCGATTTCTTGGCTTTGATATTTACCTCGTTCAGCTGTATGGCCCCATCGAGCATATTGTATTTTTTGAGGTCGGCGTAGCGTTTTCTGGTTTCTTCGAGGTATTGGGTCAAGTTAAACGTGCCCCCAACAAAATTGTTTGGAACGTTAGGCGAGCCATTAAGCCTGATCAATACATTGTCGCTTTCATTTTTGCTTTTGGCCTGCATGATAAAGGTAACACTATCTGGAAGGTCGAGCCTATCGAAAATAAACCTGCCATTGGCATCGGCCACGGTATCTAACACCATCACAAAGTCTTTGGTTGTCGAGAGGAGCGTTACCTTGGCATTGGGAACCGGCTTTTTGCTCGCATCATAAACAACGGTGCCGCCAATTTCAAGGCTTTTTTCTATCCGGTAGTCAAGTGCAGGCATTTTGTCATCCTGAAGGTCTTTCCAAACAAACCTACGCCAACCTTGGGTAAGCATGAGGTTATCAAGCTGCCTTGTTTTCTCTTCGTTGACGTCGTTAAAGTAATAGTTGGGTTTTTCTATATAACCTTTCAGGTCGGAGGTCAGCAACAGGTTAGACAGGATCGTAGTTTCCTGATCCTCGTCGAAAGGCACTTTGCCCATATCGGTTACGGCTACAGAAAAATTGCCGTCTACCGGATTTTCGTTGGCATCGCTCACGATGAAATCGAGTTCTGTTTTGGATTTGGTATGGGCAGCTTTGATGTCGTTGATGTTTATTTTCAGTGCATCCTGATGGTTAACAAAAACCAGGCGTTCGGCTATGGGTCTGTCCGAATCAAAAAGCGTGAACTGGACAATGCCGGTAGGAAAAGTGCTGCTGCGTACGTTAACCGAAACACTCGCACTTTCTGCCTTGATGGGAAAAGAGGTGTAAACCACTCCATTTGCCTGGCCAATTACATATAAATCTTTTCCTGTCGCCACATCTGGTGTACTGGCTACGCGTATGCTGATATTGTCACCAGCCATGTTAATGGCCAATGCATGGCCACTGTTAAGGGCTTGTGGCAACACGAATGTTTTGGTTTGTTCGGTGCTGTTCACCACCACTGCGGTATATTGCTCTCCAGCCTGTGGCATCAGGGCAAATACACCCATTCCGGCATGCTCGGTGGCAAACTGGGCCACTTTTTCCTTTTTGGAGTTTTCAATATAGCCCGATAGGTTAAGGCCAAATCCATTGGCTGCTACTGCTTTAACACCAACTTTTGCCCTTACGTTGTTAAGGAGCGTGCCTCCTTCGGGGAAAAACTGCAGGTCGAATGCCTGCACCTTGTCGTCGGTTTTGGCTGCACCGGTTTCATTGACGTTGCCGATGTTGAATGATTTCTGAAAAAAGAAATGTTCATCGTAATTGCGCATGTAATTGGTGTAGGCACGTAGCCTGTAGGTACCCGAGGCCAGCGAATCGGCTAGGTTCAAACTTCCGAAAGCCGTGCCTTTGTCAACAGGCAAGGTGATCTTTTTCTTGATGTTGTTCTTGGCATCGATCAGCTCTACGTAAAGCACAGCGCTTAAAAAAGAAGGCTCGTTCTTTTCGGCGGTCACCAGGTAAGCCTTCATGAAAATCGTTTCGCCGGTGGCGTAGTAAGGCTTGTCTGTTTGCAGGTGTATTTTTTCTTGCGGGTAAGTGGCTGTTAGCTTGGCCAGTTGTTTCAGTATTTTTTCTAGCGGATCGTCGGTATATTTAAAGCTCAGGCAGCCGATAGCCAAAACGCCGAGCAGTGAAAGCTTTAACTTGAGATTGGATAACATGTTAGGTTTAGGTTAGTTAACAGTATAGGTGTATACTTTTCGCGCAAGGTTTCCAAGGTTGTCGATCCCTTCAATCACAATTCTGAAAGTACCCGACTGGTCGGTATTGAAATAGTTGATGTTGGCCTTTCCGGTAGCATCCGAAACCACCTGCGGATTCCAATAAACAGTGGTCCGCAGATCGGGCTTGCTGTCTGGGTTGGTATTGTACTTTGGCGAATAGAATTCCCTTACGGTATAAAAGCCTTTTGGCGCGTAGGTTACAATGCCTGGTGCATACCTGTTGTAGCTGGTGTTGGCGCCCCCGCGTTTTGAAGTGATCACCAATACGCCGCTGCCTCCGTTCATGCCATAAATAGCAGTGTTGGCGATGCTTTTCAATACCTCTATACTTTCTACATCCTGTACCACAATATTGTCGAGCTCGAAATCATCGCCCATGTTCATGCCATCCAAAACAATGGCCATCGGTGTACGGCCGTTAAGTCCGCCCGAACGCATCATGTAGGCTTTGCCATTGCTCACGGTTACGCCGGCAATTCGGCCCGAAAGAAACTGCGACAATGAAAATGCGGTTTCAAGGTCTTTTTCGTTAAATACCTGGTCGGCATGGCCCGCACCGTTAAGGTTTGACGAGTTGGGTGCCGGATTTTTCTTTTCTACAATTTTCACCTCGTCTAGCATAATGGTACGGTCTAAAAGCCCCCTTTTGCTCTGCTCGTCAAAATAACGGCCGCTTTCGGTCAAATAAGGCATCAGGCTTTCGTTCACGTTTACTTCGATATCGCCGGTGTTTTTGTTGGGAGTTACTATCTGTCCGGGCACCATGTCCAGGTCAATCTGCACGTTTTTATTGTTCTTGTCTGTACGTGCCTGTACCACAAATTTGGTGCTGTCGCCAAAAGAGATCTGGTCAAAATTGAAACGGCCATTGGCATCGCTCAGGG
>JBCNPG010000081.1:0-8788 GCA_039593445.1 Pedobacter sp. | reverse complement strand
GAAAAACATTACACCGCCACAGCAACTGATTGCCAATCAGCCCGTAATTGCGACCAGCACCGACCAGCCAGCCAAGCCCACCAAAGACTATGCGCCCCAGAAAAAAACCACTGAGGAGTTTTTGCGAGAACAAAGCAAGATCCTGGTGGCCAGCAATACCAAAACAGAAGAAAAACAACAGGAACTTAAAAATTCTTTCGATGTGTATACCGGCACATTCGTAAACTATTATGCCAACAATGCCGCCAAAGTGAATGCAGGTTTTGGGGTAAACGCCAACATCAAGGTAAGCTCGAATATATCGGTAAGCGTGGGTGCCGGTCTCAGCCAGAACAGGCTTTCGTACGACAATAACAACACCATTCCGCGCAGCTTGGCCAGCGATGTTTCCAGCCAAGCGGTTGCCTACAATGTGATGAGCAGCGAAAGTCGCATCAGCGATATCAAGGTAAATGCCCAGTTGCTGAGCATAGACATTCCGATTACCGTTAAGTTTTATCCGGGCAAAAAGAAGAATTTTTACCTGGCCACGGGCATCAATTCAAATTCCTACTTGCTTCAGCGCTACACTTATGACTATACCGTTCAAAATTCGGCTGCCTTTGTTAAAAGCGTTCCCATTGAAAAACAGACCGAAGAAAGCAAGTTTAAGGGCTTCGATTTTGCCAATAGCGCGATTATTGCGGTAGGGCTTAGCCAAAACCTGGGCAGGAATACCATTATTTTCGAGCCTTATTTTAAACCTACCATTGGCAGCATGGGCGAAAAAAACCTCAAAATCAATACTGCGGGCATTAACCTGAGATTCAATTTTGCCGGCAAGAAAAAATAAACCAAAACCATGAAATCTTTGCAAAAAACAAGCTTTAAAGCCAACTTGCTGGTCTTTGCGATCGCCATTGCACTGGCAGGATGCAAAAAAGACAAAGCAGCCGATCTTTCGGGCAATTATACCCTTGTCCAAAACAGACCCATCGAACTGAATCCCAAAGGCCAAACGGCTGTCGAACTTGTTGTAACGGCCATCGAAGATACCCGTTGCCCTCCCAATGCTTTTTGTGCACTTGCAGGATCGGCCAAGGCAACCGTTTCTATCAAGGATAAGGGCATTGCCCAAGAAAAGAACCTTACCCTTTACATTGGCTATAACCTGCCGAAAGCCCAAAAAGACCTCGCCAAAATCAACATCAATGGTACCAGCTACATTATCCAGCTCAGGGACATCACTCCTTACCGCGGTACCGACACCAGCGAAAAAACGGCCTACCTCATGTTAAGCAAACTTTAAACCTAACTCCATGAAAACATTGAAACAAAATCCATTGCCAGGAAGCTTATTTGCACTTTTCTTGCTCATTATGGCCATCGCCTGCAAAAAAGACGAAACCACAGACCTCTCCGGACAGTTTACGGTAAACCAAAACCAGACCTACAGCTTTAAACAGGATAATAATGTTGTAGCAACAGTTACTTTAACTGCCGTAGAAGACAGCCGATGCCCCATCAATGCCAATTGCGTTACGTCGGGTTACGGAAAGGTAACGCTCCATATCAAAGACCTGAGCATCGGTTCCGAAAAAACCATTGATCTTTACATTGGAGGCGCTGTGCCCAAAGATCAAAAAGACTTGGCGCCAATTACGCTAAACGGCACCAATTATATCATCCAACTCAAAAACATCAGTCCTTTTCCGCAGGTAAACACGCCACACACACCAGCTATTGCCCTGCTTGCACTAACCAAGATCTAAGGCATATTTTTTTCATGAAAAACCAGGCATTTCCGTTTGTACAAACTATTTATAAAAGTATAGGCACTAAAGCCTTACATTAATTCTGATGGAAATAACAGAGGAAATGAAAAAACAGCTTGCCAGAATGATGGAGCTTATCAATTACCAACCGAAGTCGAGTCGCTAACCGATTCCTTCATCAAGAGGCTGGCCATGGATTGAACCAACGGGCCAGCCTTTTTTTATCGGATGCGATCGCCTGCCGATTCATCAAATTTTTGATACAAATTGATAATCATTTAAACAATGTGTAAGTTTAAAAGCCTGTTGGAGCAGGCCTAACCGAAAACTTACCTTGTTCAACTGAAACATCATGTACTGCTGTACACGATGGCTTCATGGTCATTAAAAACAATTTAAAGCTGATGAAAAAACTATTACTCAATTTATTCCTGATTGCCCTTGGCGGAAGTGCTTATGCGCAGGATGCCATAAGCTACCAGATGCCTCCCAAAGCGATCGCCGATCTGCTGCTGGCCAAGCCAACGCCAGGTGTAAGCATAGATAGCAAAGCCGAATGGATGCTGTTTAGCGAGCGCAACTCCTACCCTTCTGTAGAGGAATTGGCCATGCCCGAATATCGTATTGCCGGGATGCGCATCAATCCAAACAACTATTCGGCCAGTAGGCAAACGTTCATCAACAACTTTACCCTTAAAAACATTAAAACTGGCAAAACTTTAACCGTTACGGGGCTTCCTTCGCCCCTCTATGCAGGCAATGTAAGCTGGAGCCCTAGCGAAACCAAGATTGCCTTCACCCAAACTACCCAGAACAGGGTCGACCTGTACATCATCGATGTGGCAACAGCCAAGGCAACGAAAATCAACAAGCAGCCGCTAAACGCCATTATGGGTGGCGGTGCCACTTGGGTTGACGACAATACGGTTCTTTATCGTGTAGCCACCAAGGCTGCGAGCTTGGCGCCAAAACGCCCACTTACGCCAAAAGGACCAACCATTCAGGAAAATTTGGGCAAGGCGGCGCCTAGTGCAACGCTTCAGGATCTGATCAAATCGCCATTCGATGAGCAGCTATTTGAATTTTTTGCCACTTCGCAACTGGTACAAAACAAAGGTGGCGTAGAAACTCCGATTGGCAAGCCAGCCATCTACAGCGGCATTTCACTTTCGCCCGACAAAAACTACATGATGGTTAGAACCATCAAAAAACCTTTCTCATACCTGGTTTCGGCCGGAGGTTTCCCTTCGGTGGTAAACATTACCGATAGGACTGGAAAAGTAGTGAAACAATTGGCCGACTTGCCTTCTACCGAAGTACGTCCATCGGGCTATGACAACGTTCAGAATGTGCCTAGGGGTTTCGACTGGCGCGATGACGAACCTGCAACCATTGTATGGGCAGTTCCTTTAGACAGTGGCTTGATTAAAAAGAACGTAGAATACCACGACCAGGTTTTGGCGCTTTCGGCACCTTTTACCGGCGCACCAAAAGAGTTGCTCAAAACCAAAATGCGTTTCGGTGGCATCAGCTGGGGCAACGCGTCATTGGCCCTGGTGAGGGAAAACTCTAGGGTTAAGCAAACTTCAAAACTGAGCCGTTTCAATCCGACTACCGGAGCTTTGGAAACACTTTACGAACTGAATACAACGGATGCCTACAACAATCCGGGCATGCCTGTAACCGAAAAGAACAAATATGGCCGCCAGGTTATCCTTACCACCGACAATGGCACCAAATTATTGCTGAACAACACCACTGGTGCTTCAGAAAAGGGAGATTTGCCTTTCTTGGCCAAATTTGACCTGGCTACTAAAAAATCGGAAATCCTTTGGCGCTGCCAGCCTGGCACATTCGAAATGGTAACCGATGTGCTGGATCCACAAAAACTGGTGTTGCTTACCCGCAGGGAAAGTCAAAAAGATGTACCTAACTATTTCATCAAAAACCTGATTCTGCGCGTTGCGGACAGACAGATTACCAATTTCACCAATCCTTATGCCCAGCTAGACGGGGTTACCAAGCAAAAAATCTCATACAAGCGTGCAGATGGCATTGACCTGACCGGCGATTTGTATCTGCCAAAAGGCTATAACAAAGACAAAGACGGACCATTGCCGGTACTGATCTGGGCTTACCCACGCGAATTCAATTCGGCAGCCGATGCCGCTCAGGTGCGTGGTTCTCAAGACAGGTTTACCACCATCAGTTCGGGCGGACCGTTATTTTTTGTTACGCAAGGCTATGCCATTTTAGACAATGCCGAAATGCCGATTGTGGCTAAAGATGGCAAAAAACCAAACGATACCTTTGTAGAGCAACTGAAACTTAATGCCGAAGCCGCCATCAACAAGTTAAGCGAAATGGGCGTTGGCGACAGAAACCGCATGGCGGTAGGTGGCCACAGCTACGGTGCCTTCATGACGGCCAACCTGTTGGCGCACACCAACCTGTTTAAAGCGGGTATTGCACGCAGTGGTGCCTACAACAGGACACTTACGCCTTTTGGTTTCCAAAACGAAGACCGTACTTATTGGGAAGCCCCTCAATTGTATTATGAAATGAGTCCTTTTAGCTATGCCAACAAAATCAAGACACCGATTTTATTGATCCATGGCGAAATGGACGACAACCAGGGTACCTTCCCTATCAACAGCGAGCGTTTGTTCAATGCCATTAAAGGATTTGGAGGCACAACTCGCTTTGTGTTCCTGCCTTATGAGGCGCACGGCTATCGTGGTAAGGAAAACATCCTGCATATGCTTTGGGAGATGAATACCTGGCTCAATACTTACGTTAAAAACGCCAAATAGAAAAAAATACCATCCAGAAGGCTTGCCATCGTTAAGATGGCAAGCTTTTTTATTTGTTCTCGTTCTTATGCGCCAAAACAGTATCTTTATTTAATCAACTTAACCCAATTCACGTATGCTACGATCCTTCAAAACCAAACTGTTAGCCCTTGCCCTAATCATTTGCTGTGTCCTTTCCGTAAACAGTATCTATGCGCAAAAGAAATCAAAATTCAACGTTATTGCTTTTTATACCGGCAAAAACGACATGGCCCATGTGAGCTATGTGCACGAAGCCAATCAGTGGTTTCCCAAAATGGCCGAAAAATATGGCTTTACTTACGACTCTACCGCCAACTGGAACAATCTAAACGCTGCATTTTTGGCTAAGTACCAAGTTGTACTCTTCTTAGACACCCGGCCCGAAAAACCCGAACAACGCGCCGCTTTCGAGAATTATATGAAAAACGGCGGGGCTTGGATGGGTTTCCATTTTTCGGCCTTTGCCCTCAGCCCTTCAGCCTACGAACAAAATTGGGATTGGTACCACCATGAGTTTTTGGGCTCGGGCCAATACGGCAGCAATACCTGGCGACCAACCTCTGCCGTTCTAAGGGTCAATCGCAAGCACCCTGCCACCAAAAACCTGCCCGAAACCTTTAAATCGCAACCCAACGAATGGTACCGATGGGAAAAAGACCTGCGCAAAAACCCCAATATCGATATTCTGCTCAGTATTGATTCGACCAGCTTTCCTTTGGGAACCGGCCCCAAGGCACATGAAATTTGGCACAGCGGCTATTATCCGGTTGTATGGAGCAATAAAAATTACAGGATGATGTATGTGAACATGGGGCATAACGATATGGACTATGAACACAAATATGGCAGCGACGTTAAAACCCTGTCGCACACCTTTGATAACGACACACAAAACCAAATGATTATTGATGGCTTACTTTGGCTAGGAAGTGCCAAGAAGGCAAAGCTTAAAAAATAACAATGGAAAATTTCCACTGAACATCCTTACCTTGCGCATTACCATCAAAAATAGCTTTAAACCTGCTTAACAATTAAAAAACAATGGAGAAAATCATAGAAGTTATCCGCGCTTCGCGCAACAAATTACTAAGCATTATCGCCGATCTTTCAACGGAAGAACTGAACCACATTCCGCAAGGCTTTAACAACAACCTAGCCTGGCAGGTTGGGCATTTGGTGGTAAGCCAGCAAATTTTGTGCTACCGCCTGTCTGGCAATCCTTTTGTCATCGAAGAACACCTGATCGATCTTTATAAAAACGGCTCGAAACCGGAAAGGCCTTTCAGCGATGAGGAAATAGCGCAAATGAAAACCTACCTGCTCAGCACCATCGATCAGTTGGAGGCCGACCTTAAAACCGACAAGTTCGACAATTATACGGCCTACACCATTTCCACCTACCCAGGGCTGAACCTTCAAAGCGTTAAAGATGCCGTAACGTTTATCGTGTCGCACGATGGCTTGCATTATGGTTGCAGCCTGGCTTTAAAGAAATTGGTAAAACAAGAGGCATAAAGCCTATATGATATTTTGCTACAGCTTAACAGATTTTGGTAGCCTAAATCTGTTAAGCTTTGGCTATTTTAGCTAATTTCTAGGACCGATAAAATTAGTCTCTCGATCCAATCAACTAAAATCTGTTGCTTAGTCGCTCATACTCGTCAAAAATCAATGTATCTTTGCAGGGCATGAGATACTTCTTCCACATCGGCTACAACGGCCATTATTACAATGGTTGGCAAAAACATCCCAAAGCAAACAGCATCCAAGAAGTAATCGAACTCAAGCTGAGCCAGATTTTCAAAACACCAATCGCTATTGTGGGCTGTGGGCGAACCGATTCGCAGGTACATGCCAGCCAGTTTTTTTTCCATGCCGATTTTGAACAGGAATGGGATTTCGACCTCCTGTTTAGGCTGAACACCATTCTGCCGCACAACATTGCCATTTTTGATATCATTAAGGTAGAGGAAAAAAGCCATGCCCGCTTCGATGCCGTGCAACGCCAGTACGATTATTACCTGCATACCTACAAGGACCCGTTTTTAAGTCAGCAGAGCACCTTTTACCGGCATAAGGACCTGAATTTGGCCGAAATGAAAAAGGCCGTCTGTCTTTTATCCCAATACAAAGATTACAGGGCGCTTTGTACTTCGCCCGATAAGAACGAGCATACGCTCTGCTATGTACGCGAGGCCAAACTGTTCAGCTCGGCGAACGGCGAACATATCCGCTTCCATATTTCTTCGAACCGCTTTTTGAGCAAGATGATCAGGATCATTATGGGCAAGCTCCTTAAAATTGGCCGTAACGAATTGAGTGTAGCCGAATTTGAAAGCTACCTGATCAACAAAACGCCACCGGCCTTGCTAGAGCCCGCCCATCCCACCGGGCTATATCTTTCCAAAGTAACCTATCCCTACCTCAATTTGCCATTGAGATCGGCATTTGCAGGCCTGCAAAGCAAAGATTGGGTAGAAATTACTTCGTAAACAAACCTTGGTATAAAACGCCGTCTGCCGAAGGAAAATCGAAGCCCAACAGTTTTGCAATAATTGGTGCAACATCTTCTTCGCCCATCTGTGGGATTACGACGCCTTGTTTAATGCCTCGGCCAAAAATGATAAAACCGGTTTGTATTTCCTTAAAGTCGGGGAAGTAGCCATGTGTTCCTCCCTTCCCGGCCTTAACCAGGTCGCCCTCAGCCGATGGGCCAAAAGACACACCCTGTTCGGCAGTCAGGGCCAATGCCGCATTCGGATCGGCGCCTACCTCATCTAGCGCTACCCTGTCTATTACCCTGAACAAACGTTGCTGTCCTGCGGTTAAGCCATTCAGAACCGATTTAACTTTATCCAAGGTCGCCTTGTCTTTTGGGTCTTTCAGGTGCAAAAAGGCCGAGCCTCCACTGGCATGGAAATAGGCTTTCCAATTGTCCTTTTTGGTGGGGTCGTATAGACCAGCCTTGGCCAGCAAAACATTGGGCGTTACTTGGGTATGCACATCTACAAAGCCATGATCGCCGGTTACAATAATGGTGGTATTCTTCTTAATGCCTGCTTTTTCTACTGCATCGATAATGGTTTTGATGGCCCTATCGGCACCAGCTACCGCCGACCTTACCTTAGGTCCATCCCTGCCCTCTTCATGCTCAAAATGGTCTACCTGGGCAATATGAATGGCTAAAAACGAGGGCTTATATTTCTGGATCAGGTAAGAAGCCATGCGCGATTTGTTTTCGTCGCTCGAATAATAATCCAGATCGGCACCACCCTTGCCCAGTTTGCCTGTGGCAAGTTCCTGCACTTCTTCAAACAAACCTTTGGGGTTGGCTGCTTCGGCCAATGCGGCTATCTCATCGTTATGCTCGCCCTTATTTTTTGGCAGATACCAATACTCGGGCAGGTTATAGGTAATGGGGGCGCCCAAGGTTACGGGCCAACCTACACAGGCCGTAGTTAAACCAGCTTGTTTGGCTACGCTCCAAATGGTGGGCACCTTAATGTTCGAATAATCCCAAAACCATTTGCCGGTAATGCCCAAAGGCTCGACGGGCGTGTTGTAATATATACCATGTTTCAACGGCTTAACACCTGTTAAAATGGTAGTATGCGAAGGATAGGTAACCGTTGGAAAAACGCCGCGAACGCCCTGCGCATAAGAACCTGTTTCCATGGCTTGGCGCAGGTTGACCATGGCCCAGATGGGATCCATATAAAATTCTGGCCTCAGGCCATCAACGCTGATTACAATCACGTGGTTTTCTTGCGCTTTAAGCAAGGCAGGCAAACTGCAGCACAACAATAGGGAAAATAGGATTTTCTTCATGACTAAGGGAAAATAAATTTGCCCAAAGCTAGAAGGCCCATATGGGCTAAAAGTAAGGCAAAGGTTAAGAAAACATTAAGGCGTCAACCATCAGTTCAGCTATCTAAAAACATTTCCGATTCGGGGCATTTTTTCGGAACTTCGCTTAGCTTTTTTGACCTAGCCTTTTTTAAATGCCACAGGAAATCATCAACCAAAAATACCTTTTAAACAAAATGCCCGGCAAAGGGGGCTGGACGTTCATTGTGATTGCTGAAATCCCAAAGGCGAAAAGAGGATATTTTGGCATGGTGAAAATCAGCGGGTGGATAGACAACTACCAGCTCGACCATGTAAACCTGATGCCCATGAAAAACGGCAACCTCTTTTTGC
>JBCNPG010000080.1:0-8819 GCA_039593445.1 Pedobacter sp. | reverse complement strand
ACCGTCAGGATAACCATCACCAATGCCGGATGAAAGCCCAACAAAGGCAAAATACACCAAAAAACATTCCTGATCAGGGCTTGAAAAGTGGTAATCCTGGCCGATACACTCAGGTTGAACTCCTCGCTTTGGTGATGTACGATATGGGCCGCCCATAAAAAATTGACCTCGTGCCCCAAACGATGATACCAATACCAAACCAAATCGGTGACCAAAATGAGCAATACCCAAACCCACCAAGTATTTGGAATGGACAGCAATGCATAATTTTTATAGATATACTGAAACAGTTCGTAAAAACTGCCCGCAATGAACAGGTTGAGCAGGCGTTCGGCAATGCCGATGCTCACGTTAGACACCGAGCTTTCGTACCTGAACAGGTGTTTTTTCTTTAACCTAACGGCCAACTGATACTCAAGGTAGAGAAATACAAAAAAGGCTGGGATGGCAAAAGCCAAGTAGTTAATAGGCATAATGATTGGCTAGAAAGTTGCTCAAATGCAGGTTAAAAAGTTCTGGCTGCTCCATCATGGGCGCATGGCCACAATTGTTGAGGTAATGGAGCGTAGCCTGTGGCAAAAGTTCCCTGAACTGCTCGGCAACCGCCGGAGGCGTCACTACATCCTGCAAGCCCCAAAGCAATAAGGTAGGCACCTTAATGTTGGGTAACTGGTTCTTAAGGTTCTGCTTCTGCGCATCCCTGGCCAGGCCGATGATGGACAAGGCTTTTGATTTTTGCTGTACGATTTCAAAGATATGGTTGACCAAGGCTTCATCTACCACTTCCTTCCTGTCAAAAACATCCTCTACCTTCCCTTTGATGTAGCTGTAATCCTTAACCCTTGGAAAAGTACCCCCAAACGTGTTTTCATAAAGGCCAGAACTGCCGGTAAGCACGAGCTTGGCTACGTTTTGAGGATGTTTTAGCGTATAGAGCAAAGCAATATGACCGCCCAAGGAATTTCCGATGAGCACAGGCCTGTTGATTTCGTTTTGGGTAATATAGTTCTCCAGAAACCGAACCAAACGCTCGAGGTTATTTCCCCATAATCCATTAAACAAAGGCAATTCGGGCGCAAAAACCTGATGCTTATATTCAAAATGCGCCTTAACGTGCTTCCAATTGCTCAATTGCCCCAACAAGCCATGGAGCAGCACCATAGGCCTCCCCTCTACCAAACTGTTTTGAACTTCTATTGCTGAAGTGAACGATAATTGCATAGGAAATTTTTTAGATAAACTTTCCAAAAATAACAATATTTTTAATAATTACTACTAAATCTATAGATTATATAGATAAATGATGGAAAAAATATAATATACCATAAGGCATTTAATTATAGCCAGTTACGATCGCCAGTTATATATCCCCGATTAAATAACTGCTCATGCAATTGCTAGATGTTCTTAATAGCATTAGTGCAGAACAACATAAGCAAACGTCCAACCCATTTTGAAAGCTTCGCTTCTTGCCAAATTCGTGTAAAAGCTTCTCAATATGTAGATTAATTTTCCGGCTTCATTGTCGATTGGCAAGCCTAAAACAAACTAATAAAACTTAAAAAAATAGCTTTTTGAGCCCTTAAACTAATTTTAATCGGGCATTACGCTACATTATGGCGTCCTCAAAGTTACTGGCACTTGATTTGGACTTTCCTAATCACTATGAAAAGAAAATTGATTATTTTTTTTATCATCCTTCTTATTGCCTTTGCCTCCAAAGCACAAACCTATACAGGTTGCATTGTACAAAACAGCTCGCTTTATTCAACAAGTAGACTATTTTATACTCCAAATGGAACTGGGTATTGTTCAAACTCAACAAATTATTCGCAGAACGACTATGTTGATGTGACTGCAGGATGTTCTTGGATCGCACAAACTACGACTACACCGTGTTCCGTCAATTCCGTTTTTTGTGGTCTTAAAGCAACTTACGTTAATAGTTGTAGCTTACCCTTAGACAAAATGACGGTTTTATTTGCCCTTGTTTTTACGATCTTGATATTGTACCTAATCCGCTACAAACGTTTAACTATTTAAAGCGCTCAGGCCTGAACGCTACTATCGGAACCGATAGGCCATGTTGCTTGAGGGCAAGCTCGGCAACGAGTTTTCCTGTGGCCGGACCCAAGCTCAGTCCCATCATGCCATGTCCGCCAGCAACAATGAGGTTGTTGATGTGCTGGCTATAACCGATATAAGGCAAGCCATCGGGCGAGCAGGGCCTAAATCCGTACCATATCTTATCCAATTGTGGCATAGCTACACGATGATCTTTGTAGTAGTTCGGAATAGCATCCACAATGCCCTGCACTCTTTTGGGGTTAATCTGCTTGTTTACTGGTGCAATTTCCATGGTCCCACCAAAACGCACCTGTCCATTCATGGGTGTTACGGCAACTCTTGCTTCCAACAACAACGACGGATGGTGGATTTTCTTTTGCTGTGGATCGACCATGAACGAGTAGCCCTTGCCCGGCATGAGCGGGATATTGAGTTTAGCCATTTTAGCCAATTCTGGCAACCAAGCTCCACCGGTCATGACCGTTAAATCGGCAGTAAAATGTCCTTTCGCCGTTTTTACGGATTTGATTTCTCCACTGACTATTTCAAAGCCCGTCACTGCACAGTTGGTGATCAACTCGACCTTGTTGCGCTCCAGATAGGCGATTAATTGTTGCACCAGAGCATTGGGATACAAATGCCCGTCGCAGCGATAGTGCACCGCCCCAAGTACATCAAGCTCGGTATCAGGTTCCAGGTCTTGCGTCTGTTGTGCGTTGAGTACGGCCACATCGAGACCTAATTGCTGGGCTTGTTTGGCCAAGTGGATTTCTTCATTGCCCGTTGCCTGCGTTTTATAGAGCATCAAAATGCCTTTTTTTTCGAGCCCGAAATCCATTCCAGGTTCTTTTTCGAGGTCCTCATACAACTGCTTGCTCAGCAAATGCAAATCGCGAAGCGGTACGGCCGAATAAGCCACATGACGCTCGTTGGCATGTTTCCAGAATTTTATTCCCCACGAAAGCAATGACGGACTGAGGGAAGGCTTCACGTAAAACGGACTTTTGCTATCGAACATCCATTTAATACCCTGACTGATCATGCCGGGGGCGGCCAAAGGCACAAAATGGCTGGGCACGATCATGCCTGCATTGCCAGAAGAGCAGTTATCCAACAGGTTTCCCTGGTCGATGATGGTGGGCTGATAGCCTTGCTTCAACAGATAATAAGCCGAGCAAAGGCCAATAATGCCACCACCGATAATCGTTACTGAGGGCTTAGCTGGAGAAGGATTCATGATTGATGTAAAAAGTAATTTCTATTGTTGTTATCCTTAATTTGTTACTGTTAACCGGCAACTGAGAACTGAGAACTGAAAAATCAAATCACCTGAAATCCATGTGCATAGGGATCATCGTCATCTATAAAAATAGTATTGTAACCGGTTACTCGGGCCCAACCTTCTATACCGGGTACGATGGCGGGTTTGCCGGCTATGGTGGTTTCTTCTTCAATGGTGCCTACAAACTGTGACCCGATGATGCTTTCGTGAACAAAGCGGTCGCCTTTTTTCAGCTTTCCTTTGGCAAACCATTGGGCCATGCGCGCCGAAGTACCCGTACCGCAAGGTGAGCGGTCAATGGCCTTATCGCCATAAAAAACCGCATTCCTGGCTGTAGCTTCAGGCGAAATGGTTGCACCGGTCCATAAAAAATGGCTCAATCCATTGATGTTGGCATCTTCTGGGTGCACAAAGCTATAGCGCTCGTTCATCTGCTTTCGGCAGGCCCTGCTCCAACTGATCAACTGATCGGCCGTATGATTTTCAATGCCTTTAAAATTCTCCTGCGGATCGACAATGGCATAGAAATTTCCGCCATAGGCCACATCAACTATTAGTTTTCCCAAATCGGGGCAATCGATTTCCAGTGCTTCGGCAGCCAGGTAAGATTTGATATTGATCAGCTTCACCGACTTTACTTTGCCGGCTTCCTGCACGTATTCGACCAGCACCAAACCTGCCGGAGTTTCGAGTCTTAATTTGCCAGGAACCTTAGGTATCACCAAGCCTTCTTCTATGGCAATGGTTACTGTTCCGATGGTACCATGGCCACACATAGGCAAACAGCCACTGGTTTCGATATAGAGTACGCCGATATCATTTGCAGGATCAATAGGCGGATATAAAATGCTGCCGCTCATCATGTCGTGTCCACGGGGCTCGAACATCAGTCCTTTCCTGATCCAATCGTATGCTCTTAAAAAATGCAGGCGACGTTCCATCATGCTATTGCCCAACAAAATCGGGCCTCCGCCAGCCACTACCCTTACCGGATTGCCACAAGTATGCGCATCTATACAACTGAATGTTTTTTTCATTGGCTGATATTTTTAGGAAATCGCATCGCGGGTAAGTTCGTTGTTAACGGTTCTCCACAGGTGCAAAGGATTGCCGTTTTTCAGTTCATCGGGCAAAAATTCATCGTCCCAGTTCTGAAAGCTAACCGGACGTGCAAAACGTTTAATGCCATCGGCTCCTACCGAGGTGAACCTGCTATCGGTACTGGCAGGAAATGGGCCTCCATGCTGCATAGGCAGGCTTACTTCTACGCCTGTTGGCACATTGTTGAGGATGAAACGTCCACAGATTTCCTGCACGTAAGTGATCAATTCGCGATGATGCCTCATATCTTTAGAGCTAGCCATTAGCGTTGCTGTGAGTTGGCCTTCTAGTTTCTGGGCAATTTCAAGCATTTCGGATTCGTTTTGGCATTGGATAATGAGCGAGTAAGGCCCAAAAACCTCTTCGTGCAGTACTGGATTATTCAAAAAGGTTCGTGCTGTCGTGGTGGCAATGCTAATGAGGCCCTCTCCTTCGCCAATGCTTTGTTCGGTTTGGGTAAGCAGCTGCACGCCTTTTTGTGCCAAGGCTTTTTCTAGTTTCTCGGCAAAATTCTTCGCGATGCCGGTATGTAGCATCTTGCTGGGCACCACACTTTTGATTTCCTTGCGCAGGTGTTGTACAAAACGGTCCAGTCCGTCGCCATCAATGGCAATGAGTAAACCTGGGTTGGTACAAAACTGGCCCATGCCCAAGGTAATGGAACCCGCACATTGCTTGGCCAGAGCTTCAGCTTCTGTCTGCAGTTTTTCGGGCAATAAAAAAATAGGATTTACGCTACCCATTTCGGCAAAAACCGGAATCGGATTTTTACGCTGGTTAGCCCAATCGAACAGTGCTTTGCCTCCGCTGAATGAACCTGTAAAACCAATCGCTTTTACGGCTGGGTGCTTGGCCAGGTATTCGCCGGTTTCAAATCCTGCTCCATATACGTGATGAAAAATCCCGTCGGGCATTTGGCATTGCCTAGCGGCTTTGTGAATGGCATCAGCTACCAGCGTAGAGGTTTTGGCATGTGCCGGATGGGCCTTTACCACCACCGGACAGCCCGCAGCAAAAGCGCAGGCCGTATCTCCACCAGCGGTAGAATAAGCAAACGGAAAATTGCTGGCTCCAAAAACCACTACCGTACCCAAAGGCACCAGCATCTTTCTCAGGTCTGGTTTGGGTGGCGTCCGCTCTGGCAAAGCCGTATCGATACTCGCTTCCAACCAATCGCCTCGTTCGGCAGCCTCGGCATAACTGTTGAGCTGAAATATGGTGCGCGCCCTTTCATTGGTCAAACGGGCAGCCGGCAAATTCGTTTCTGCATGGGCTGTTTCAATGAGCTCATCGCCCAACAATTCGATTTCTCTGGCAATAGCGCGCATAAAATCGGCACGTTGCTGCAATGAATAGGTTTTGTATTGGTGATAAGCTTTTACCGAACTGGCCAATAGCTCATCAAGCATGGCTATACTGGTATCTTGATACATGATTTTTCTATTTTTACTTTAAACGAAGTTAAAGAACTGCTACCGCTAAATCCAAATAGGCTGGCAATTTTGGCCGGTTGGCAAGACCTTGAGCTATCACCTCCTGAACATAGGCTCGTTCCTGGCCTTTCAAAACCAATCGTGGAGCCCGTACATATTCCGACCCGATACCCGTAGCCTGCGCAGCCAGTTTGATATACTGAACCAATTTGGCATGGATATCCAATTCCAACAAAGGCAAGAACCAACGGTAGATTTCTAAAGCCTCTGCATGTCGGTTGTTTTTGACCAAGCGATAAATGGCCACGGTTTCGGCCGGAAAAGCATCAACCAGTCCAGCTACCCAACCATGTGCGCCCAAAGCCAAGCACTCGAAGGCTAAAGGATCGACACCGCATAAAATCTTAAAGCGATCGCCAAAGCGATTGATCATCCGCGTTACGTTCGAAACATCTCTCGTACTTTCTTTCACCGCTTGAATATTCTCAAATGCTTCTAGCTCTTCAAACATCTCGACAGAAACCTTGATTCCATAATCAACAGGATTATTGTAAATCATGATAGACAGCGAAGTAGCGCTCGCTACGCTTTTAAAATAGGTAAGCGTTTCTTCGTCGTCGGCCTTATAGCGCAACGGTGGCAACAACATCAGTCCATCGGCACCAAGCTCTTCAGCCTGCTGGGCCATGGCAACCGCATCTTTGGTTATCTGCTCTGCAATATTGAGGATAACGGGAACCCTGCCATCAATGCTTTTTACGCAATAGCTTAACAATTCCAGCTTTTCGGCACTGCTTAAAGTGCTGGCCTCACCCAACGAACCGCAAATGATAATGCCATCTACCCCTGCCGCCAATTGGGCATCAAGATTTTTTTGAAACAAAGGATAATCGATTTCATCGTTCTCTTTAAAGGGCGTTAAAAGTGCAGGATAAACACCTTGCCATGCTACGTTTTTCATCTGTTTGATTTTTTAATGCAATGAAGCCTCTCCCAACGCTGGCAGCCTTCATTTTTCAATGGTTTAAATTCGGTTTGAGCAAATAGTTGTTGCCAACAATTCAGCTAAGCCAAAAGTAAAAAGGCAGGATTATAAATTTTGACTAGTCTTGATGAAGAATTTACAGATTTTAACCCAAAAAATAAAAATGCACTAAAAATTGAGGTAATTTCATTTCAAAGCTGTAATAAGCGATTAAAATAGGCTTTAGGCGCCTGCCCTTTTACCGACCTGAAAACACGGTTAAAATTGGTGATATTGTTAAAGCCACAGGTATAGGCCACACTGGCAATGCTTTCAAACTGGCTGCTGGTTAATTTTTTGCAGGCTTCGTTAATTCGGAGCTCGTTCAAAAAAGCGACAAAGGTTTGTCGGGTATGTTTTTTAAAATACCGGCAAAAAGCCTGCGGGGTTAAGTGGGCTTCGGCCGCTACTTCTTCCAAACTGATGCTGCGATGGTAGTTCTGCATCAGGAAATTAAAAATATGCCCAATCCTTAGTCCCTCGCTTTCAGAAAAGCCCGGTAAAATGGAGGTAGACAGCGGCTCTAATTGATCGTTCAACTGTTGCAGTGACTGAAACAGGTTCAAAAACCTAAGCATTACTTCAGTATTTCCGGCTTGCTGCACAGCCTGCATCTGGTTAACAATGTGCGCCTGATGGACCTGGGGCACTTTAAATCCATTTTGATGCTGCTGGATAAAAGTGGCCAGCCATTGCATTTCTGGAAGCGAAAGAACAGGCGCCAGCTTTCCTTGCGGATCAAAAAAAATCATGAGGGACTGGATCTTCAGTCCGCTGTTTTCCTCAAAATAAGCCGGATTGCTTTTTAACAAATGTGGCTGGTTGGCACCCAGCAAGTACACTTCGTCTTTTTGAAAGGCATACATGTTATTGGCCACGATCAATGTTCCCTCTCCTTCTTTGATCCAGATCAGCTGGGCTTCGCGGTGTCGATGCAGGTAAGGATAAAAATGGGGCATATCATCTTCCTGCACAATTACTGTACGGTCATGGGCAACAGGTATGGTAAACTGGAGGACTTTCATTTAGCAAAAACACGAAATCAATATTAACCCAAAAAAATCAAAAAATAATAAAAATCAGTTAAAATACGATCATTAATTATGGTGGCCAATAGCAGAAACGTCGTTCGAATGCCATAAACTCTTCTTTAACTTTCACTTTAAATTCTTTTTCGTTTAGATTTGCGCATGACGTATCCTGAAAAACTGAATGCCATCCGCGAGCAAATGAAAGCCGATGGCGTTGATGCTTATATCATTCCATCGGCAGATCCGCACATCAGCGAATATTTGCCCGACCACTATAAATGCATTGCTTTTACCACCGGCTTCAAAGGTTCGGTAAGCACTGTTGTAATTACGCATGATTTTGCCGGCTTATGGGCAGATTCAAGGTATTTTGAGCAGGCCGAAGAACAACTCAAAGGGAGCGGTTTCGAATTGGTCAAACTGAAGGTACAGCACGCGCCTGAATATATCCAATGGCTGGGCAACACCTTAGAACAAGGGGCTACCGTTGCTTTCGACGAAAAACTGGTTTCCATTTCACTCGGCGAACTCCTGCAGCAACAACTGGCCTACAAAGGCATCCGTTTTGAAAACAAGGATTACCTGAACCCGATCTGGGCAAACAGGCCAGCCTTACCCAAAGAACCTGCTTTTTTGATAGCCGACACTTATACCGGCCAATCGATTGCCGATAAATTGGCTGCCGTTAGGAAAAGCCTGAAACAACACCATGCAGATAGCCACCTGATTTCATCCTTGGATGACCTAGCTTGGCTGTTTAACCTGCGTGGCTCAGATGTAAGCTACAACCCGGTAGTTTTGGGCTTTGCACTTATTACCCCAAGCCAAGCCACCTTGTACATACAGCATGACAAACTGAGCGCCGCTGACAAAGCTGTTTT
>JBCNPG010000008.1:0-15010 GCA_039593445.1 Pedobacter sp. | reverse complement strand
GCAAAACCAATCCGGCTACAGGCTCGGCGCACACATAGCTGGTGGCATTTTCGCGGCTATGGTAATCGGAGCTTTCGAGCAAAATGGTGTTCGGGAACACATCGCGCAGGCGCAGGTAGATGCTTACCGGTGTAGTGGTATCGGCCAAGCGCTTTTTGGTGTGTGTTTGTATCTGGTATGTTTTCATATTATTTCTTTATTCGCCATTTGGTTTGTCTTGCCGGGCTTTGCAATGGCGTTCAAAACAAAAAACCCGACGTGTGGTTCCGTCGGGTTTTAAATGTGGTTTAAGTTTAGGTTTAAGTTGATAAACTATAAGGTACACAAGGCTACGACGCAACTCTGTTTAGAATTACCACGCCATTGCCAAGTATGTATATTATTGATCATCGTGGAGCAAAAATATATAAAAAGTTAAATAATCAAAATATTTTGAAATTTTTTCGAAGGCCTCCAAATTAGTGCCTAAGCCCTACGAAACTCCGAAGAAAGTTCTCGAAGGATCGCTTTTCACCATCATTAAGATCGTGGCAATGATGATAATCAGGCCCAATCCGAAGAAAATAGCAATGTTTTTATGCTTTGCTGTTGCATCTGCAACTTTTTTAGACCTCGAATTGCCAATGGTAATAAGGATAATGGCCAAAATCATCATGCTGATATGCTCCATTTTCCAATAGCGCCCCATGGCGGCAGTGCTGTCAATCTTATACCAGCCGTTCAAAAAATATACGCCCAAGCCCAGCAACAATTGAATGTGTGCACTGACCAAAGTAAAAACATTCAGTTTTCGGTTGCCTTCGGTATAGGGCTTCTTGCCCAACCAGCCTGCCAGCGCATTGATTACGGCAATGATCAAAAGAATAAAAACTACATAGCGCCAACCTGAGTGCGCACTTTTAAGGATATCGTTCATGGGATAAGCAATTTAATTTTCTGTCAAATCCAAAAATAGCTAATTAATGGCAAATGCAAGTCCAATTACATTATTTATAAACCTTCTTAATACTGAATTAACAAGTTTGGCTTAAAGCCGCCAACGCGTTACAATTACTTAATCAAAGCCCTGTTTTGAGTTAATCTTTGGGTTGTTTTTTTGCGCCAAACAAATTTAAGATCAGCTATGAGGTATTTTTTACTATCCATTTTTATGCTTTGCTTTTGGAGCGCCGACAAGGTGTTGGCCCAAACTACGCAGGCCTCGATTTCGGGTATTGTTGCCGACGAACAGCATAAGCCTATTGCGGGCGTTTCTGTTTCGGTCAAGAACGAATCGACAGGTTTTACCACCAGAATCAACACCAACGCCAATGGCGAATTCACCTTTAAGGAACTGCCTTTGGGTGGCCCTTATACCATTAAGGCAACTTTTACGGGGCTTGGCGATCAAGCTCTTTCGGGCTATATGCTGAACCAGGGCGATGCCGTTAAGGTAAACATCAATATGCTGGCCACTTCCCAAACCTTGGAAGCGGTACAGGTGGTGGCATCCGGAATGAGGAACAAGGTGCAAAACTTTGGCGCTTCGACCGAGATTTCGGCCAAAACCATTACCAAACTACCTGTAAACGGCCGTAATTTTACCACTTTGATGGATCTTTCGCCCTTAAGCCGTGGCGGTAACATTGCCGGCCAATTGGGTTCTTCAACCAATTATACCATCGATGGCATGACGGCCAAAAACCCTACTTCGGCGGGCTCGACCACCAGCAGGAGCGGTGCGCCTTATTCGATTTCTATCGAAGCCGTAAGGGAGTTTAAGGTGGTAACCAACCAATACGACGTTACTTTTGGACGCGCAGGCGGCGGTACCGTAAGTGCGGTAACCAAATCGGGTACCAATACTTTAAGTGGCAGTGCTTTCGGCTATGGCCGTGCCGATTGGCTGGCCAGTCCGTACGACATTAGAGGCAACAAACGCGTCAACGATTTTTCTACTTATCAGTATGGCTTTACCTTGGGCGGACCAATCATTAAAGACAAGCTCCACTATTTTGTGGCTTGGGACCACCAAAAGGATTCGCGCCCGCTGATTATTGCCGACATCAATTCTCCGGCCGACGAAGCAAGGTTTAACATCACCAACGCTACTTTAAGCAACTTCCTAAACATTGCGCGCAACAAATACGGCGTTGCCAATTCGCCACAATATGGCAGTTTTGAGAAAAAACGCGGTTCTGATGCGGCTTTCGCCCGTATAGATTGGCAAATTGACGACAAAAACCTGTTAACCGTTCGCGATAACTACACCAACGACAGGAACCCGTTGGGCTTGGCCGATAACACAGCGATCAACTTTTATGAAAGCTATGGCAACGATAAAAACGTTGACAATAGTTTATTGGCCACTTTGCGCACCACCGTAAGCAGCAAGGTAACCAACGAGTTGAAATTCCAACACTTGTATACTTTCCAGGCTAGCACGCAAAACGACCAATTGAATTATGCCATACCACGCGCCATTGTAGGCAACTTGACTTCGGTGCTTGCTGATGGAACGACCAAATCTACCGCAGTTCAAATTGGCGGCCATCGTTTTGGGCAAGAAGGTTTTACCAATAACGTATTCCAACTGGTTGATAACTTTTACTACAACACCGACAAGATCAAATACACATTCGGCGCCGATCTAATGTATACCCGTGCCAAATCATTATATGGCAGCGAGGTAAATGGCCGTTTCGAATACACGAATACTGGTTCTACGGCAACTTCCCTTCAAAACTTCGACAACCTTATTCCAAACAGGTATTACCGCGAAGTACCTTTGGTAGCCGACCCAACCGTAATGGGCAATATATTTAACATTGGCGTTTATGGCCAGTTGCAAGGCAAATTGGCTCCGGGCATCGATTTGATCGCTGGTTTTCGTGTAGATTATGCCCATTACCCATCATCGCCGCTAAACCAATCGTTGTTTGATGCATTGGGCGTACGCACAGACAACAAATTAAAATCGCTTGTGGTACAGCCACGCTTCCAATTTACTTGGGATGTAAATGAAAAACATACCGATTACGTACGTTTGGGGGCTGGTATCTTTAGCTCTGATATCAACAACTATGTCACCATTAACAACCTGACTTTTGACGGCAAGCACTTGGCAACCGTTGATGTTTTTGGTGCCGATGTACCTACACCAAATTTTCCAGGTTACAGAAACGGTTTAAGCGCACCTACTTTGTCAAACTTTCAGGTACCAACCATCAACACCAACGCTCCTGATGCCCAAGTTCCAGTAATTTACAAAGCCAATATCTCCTACAACAAACTGATTACCGACAAATTAAAAGTGGGTATTAGCGGCTATGCCTCTTTGGGCCGCAACAACTACATGTACGTAGACAGGAACATGGCGGTTAACCCATTCTTTACTTTAGCTAACGAAGACGGCCGTGGTGTTTACGTGCCAAGTATTCCTAGCAATGGCACTGCCGATTGGAAAACTGGTCGTTTGAGCAATAAATTTGGCCGTGTTTTAGAATTGAACAGCAAAGGAAAAGTAAACCAATTTGCGGTAGTATTGGATGCCACCTGGCAATACTTTAAAGATGGCGAGATTTCGGCCAGCTTTACCTGGAACGACAGCAAGGACAACACTTCGTTTAACGGCAACGTAGCCAACTCGGCAACCCTATCTTTACCTGTAAAAGACGATCCGCGAAACCTGAACAAAATGAGTTACTCTGATGGTCAATTCCGCAATAAAGTAGTAATCTATGGTACATTACCGACCTTTTATGGCGTTTCGATCGGCGTTCGCTATTCGGGCATTGGCGGCACGCGCTATACGTTATTGTCGGGAGCCAACAACAACGGCGACTTTGTAACCACCAACGATTTGGCTTTCATATTCGACAGGAACAATCCAAACGTACCTGCAAACGTACGCACAGGCTTGCAAGCCTTGCTGGATAATCCATTGGCCAGCCAAAGCCTGAAAGATTATATCCTGAAATATTCTGGCAAAATTGCCGAACGCAATGGTGGCATCAACGGTTTCTATGGCGTAGTTGATGTTAGGGTGAGCAAAAAATTCAAGATCCAAAAAACGCACAACATCGAGGTTTCTGCCGATATTTTCAACTTTGCCAACTTGCTGAACAAGAAATGGGGCGTAAACGAGTCTTTGGGCAACCAAGCCTTGTATGCTTTGGGTATTCCAGCTGCAGGTGGCAATCCAGCTGTTCCGAACTTCGATACCACCAACAAGATATTCAACTATCGCGTAAACAATTCTGGCGTGGTTAATCCTTCGGGCAATCCTTACCAATTCCAAATTGGTTTGCGCTACGGATTTTAACAATTAGGAAAGCCACTCAGGATTTTGTGGCTAACAAACCCCACTTGCATTTGCAGGTGGGGTTTTCTGTTGATGATAGGTTATCTATTATGGCATCAAAAAACTAAGGCGTCTCAGATGGCGGACAAAATATAGGTTAACCATTAAGACATTGAACATATTTAGGCAAAGCGCTAAGGCTTTCGAAAGCTGCCTCAGGCGTCTCAGGTGGTAAAATGAAATATAGGTTTAACCATTAAGGCATTGAGTATATTCAGTTAAAACACAAAGGTTTTCGAAAGCGTATTAGGTGGTAAAACAAAATACAGGCTAACTATCTCGAATCGACATCAACAAACTTAGCTATGGCTTTTTTGATTTATTGTGCCAAAAATGTAAAATAAAAGTTAGGTAAGGTATAAATCTTTATTTATCAATAGCTTTAAGCTCTTAACTTAACCTCAATTATGAAGAAAATTCTACTCGCGTTCGCGCTGGTGTTTTCTACTGCATTTTCGTTTGCACAGCAGACCTATCCCGTTAATGGTTCTTTCGACATTAGACCCGGATTGTACGCTTTTACCAATGCGAACATTGTAGTAAACGCCAATCAAACGATCAGCAATGGCGTATTGCTCATCAAAAACCAAACGATCCAGTCGGTAGGCACCGGCACCGCAATTCCGAAAGGTTATGTGGTTATCGATCTGAAAGGAAAATACATCTATCCTTCACTGATCGACGCCTTTACCACTTATGGCATTCCAGAGGCGCAACGCGCTCAAGCCGCAGGTGGTTTCTTTGGCCGCCAGTCGGTCTTTACCTCAACCAAAAAAGGAGCTTATGGCTGGAATGAAAGCATCCGGCCGGAAGTTGAGGTGAAAAGCATCTTCACCATCGACACCAAAAAGGCAGACGACCTGCGCAAGGCCGGTTTCGACAGCGTAAACGTAGTAAGTCGCGATGGTATTGCACGAGGCACCTCGGCTGCGGTTACCTTAAACGATGGCAAGGAAAACGAAGTGATGCTGAACGACCAAAGCGCAGCCAACTACTCGTTTAACCGCGGCACTTCTACCAACGACTACCCTTCTTCATTAATGGGCTCTATCGCCCTGTTGCGCCAAACCTATTTGGATGCCAGCTGGTATAAGAACCAAAAAGAAGAATACAATATTTCTTTAGAGCAGTTTAACAAGCAGCAGGGCTTGCCACAGCTTTTCGAAGCCGATGGTTGGGCCAATATTTTGCGCGTTGATAAGATCGGAAAAGAATTCAACAAGCAATTCATCATCAAATCTACCGGCGACGAGTACCAACGCATCGATGCCGTTAAAGCTACTGGCGCTACGTTGATCATCCCGATTAATTTCCCTAAAGCTTTCGATGTAGAAGATCCAACCGAAGCCCGTAACCTGAGCTTGGCGCAATTGAAAGGCTGGGAATTGGCACCAACCAATCCGGGCGTATTGGAAAAAGCAGGTGTTAAGTTTGCCTTGACTACCTTCGGCCTGGAGACGCCTAAAGAGTTTTGGACTAACCTGAGTCAAGCCATGACCAACGGACTAACCGAAAAGCAGGCCTTAATGGCCGTAACAGAGATCCCTGCTGGCCTTTTGGGCATCAGCGATAAAGTGGGCACCCTCGAAAAAGGCAAATTGGCCAACTTCCTCATCACTTCCGACAATATTTTTAAACCGGGCAATATCATTTTCGAAAACTGGGTACAAGGCAAACGCTTTGTAGTCAACAAAATGGATGTAACCGACTTGCGTGGCACCTACAGCCTCAACATCGATGGCATTGGAACTACCTTGCTAAAAATTACAGGCACAAACGGCGGATCGACCGCAGCCATTGAGCGTTTGGGCGCCGACAGCGTGAAAACCAATGCTACTTTTAGCCGTACTGGCGATTGGGTAACCATTACCTTCAACCTGAAGAAAAACCCGGTTGGCGATGTTAGGCTGAGTGGTTATTTAACCAGCGCCAGCCCATTGGCCTTTAAAGGCGATGTCATTTTGAACGCTATGCCTGCAGGAGCCTGGAACGGCACTTTTAAAGAAGCGGCCAAGGAAATGCCAAAGCGCGAAGAGCCTAAGCCAGCCATCAACAATGGGCCGGTAATCTTTCCGTTCATTGCCTTTGGCACCACAACCTTGCCTACGCAAGAAGCTGTCTTATTGAAGAATGCTACGGTTTGGACCAATGAAAAAGAAGGCATCCTACAAAACGCCGACGTACTTTTGGAAGGCGGCAAGATCAAGGCAGTAGGCAAAAACCTATCGGCTGGCAATGCCAAGGTTATAGACGCTACGGGCAAGCACATTACGGCAGGCCTAATTGACGAACACTCGCACATTGCGGCCAGCGGAGGCATTAACGAAGGTGCCCAATCGGTTTCGGCCGAAGTACGCATTGCCGACGTCATCAATTCTGAAGACGTCAATATTTATCGCCAGTTGGCGGGAGGCGTAACCACTTCGCACATCCTGCACGGCTCGGCAAACCCTATCGGTGGCCAAACCCAATTGATCAAATTGCGCTGGGGCAAAACACCTGAAGAGCTCAAGTTTGCAGGCAGCGACGGCTTCATCAAATTTGCCTTGGGCGAAAACGTAAAACAAAGTTCGGCGCAAAACAATCAGCGTTTCCCGGCTACCCGTATGGGCGTAGAGCAAACCTACGTCGACGAATTTACCCGCGCCAAGGAATACGAAAAGGCCTTGTCTGTAAAAGGCAACAATGTACGCAGGGATCTAGAATTGGATGCCATTGTAGAAATCCTGAACAATAAGCGTTTCATTACCTGCCACTCTTATGTACAAAGCGAAATCAATATGCTGATCCATGTGGCCGATAGCCTGGGCTTTAAGATCAATACCTTTACCCACATTTTAGAGGGCTATAAAGTGGCCGATAAAATGAAGGCGCACGGCATTGCGGGCTCTACCTTCTCCGACTGGTGGGCCTACAAGATGGAGGTGCAGGAAGCCATTCCTTACAACGGAAAAATTATGCACAACGTAGGCATTACCACAGCCTTTAACTCTGACGATGCCGAAATGGCGCGCAGGCTGAACCAAGAAGCTGGTAAGGCAGTATTATATGGTGGCGTACCAGAAGAAGAAGCCCTGAAATTCGTAACCCTTAACCCGGCCCGTATGCTGCATATCGACAACAAAGTAGGCAGCATCAAGCCTGGCAAGGATGCCGATGTGGTGGTTTGGTCGGCCAACCCGCTTTCTATCTATGCCAAAGCCGAAAAAACTTTTGTTGATGGCATTGCCTATTGGGATATTGACCGCGATGCGCAAACCCAAAAAGCGCAACAGGCAGAGAAAGCCCGCATTATACAAAAGCTTTTGGAAAGCAAAAATGCAGGTGCACGTACGCAGCGAGCATTCGGCGAAAGACCGCCACGACTGTATGCCTGCGAAACACAAGAAGATTATTGGGCAGAAATGAACCAAATGGAAGGAGAACACAATCATGAATAAATATATCAGTACCGCAATAGGCCTGTTTGTGAGCAGTACTTTGGCTTATGGACAGGCCAATATCTCTCCGGCCAAGCCACAGAGCCAAAAAATCATTGTATTGGGTGCTACCATCCATACCGGCGATGGCAAGGTAATAGAAAATGGCTACCTTACTTTTGACAAAGGCAAAATTACCGGCATAGGCGATGCCACGACCGTAAAATTCAGCACCAATGACGCACGCTTGATTACCGCAAGCGGCAAGCATGTGTATCCGGGTTTCATTGCTCCGATCACCAATTTGGGGCTGATCGAAATCGAGTCGGTAAAGGCTACCATTGATGAAGACGAACTGGGCGAAAACAATGCGCACATCCGCTCGATCATTGCCTACAATACCGACTCTAAGGTGCCAGCTACTTTACGCAGCAATGGCATTTTAATGGCTCAAATTACACCAAAAGGAGGCAGTATAGCTGGAAGCTCGTCGGTGGTACAATTAGATGCCTGGAACTGGGAAGATGCTGCGATTAGAAAAGAAGATGCCATGCACATGACCTGGCCTACTACGCCACGTGGCAGAGGCGGTTTTGGCGGAGGTGGCCGATTTGGCGCTGCGCCTGGCGGTGTAGATCCCAACGAGCGTACCCAAAATGCCATTGCCGAACTCAACAAGTTCTTTACCGAATCAAAAGCCTATACCGAGGCTACACCTGCCGTAACCAATACCCGCATGGCCGCCATGAAAGGTGTTTTTAACGGCAGCGAAAAGCTGTTCATTACGGCCAATACGCAAAAGGATATCGTAAGTGCGGTTATGTTTGCCAAAAAATTTGGCATCACGCCTGTCATTGTTGGTGGAGACGAAGCTTATCTGCTCACCGATTTCCTCAAATCGAATAATGTAGCCGTGGTAGTGAAGCAACCACATGCCCTACCAAATAATGCCGACGACGATGTAAACATGCCTTATAAAAACGCTGCTTTGTTAAGCAATGCCGGCGTAACGGTGGTATTAAGCATCGATGGATTTTGGCAACAACGCAACCTGCCTTTCATGGCTGGTACGGCATCGGCCTGGGGCATGAGCAAGGAAGACGCACTTAAAACCATTACCCTAAATGCCGCTAAAGCCATGGGGGTTGATAAGACCACCGGAAGCTTGGAAATTGGCAAAGATGCTACTTTCTTCATTTCAGGAGGCGACGCCTTGGACATGAAGAGCAATAAGGTGGAAGAAGCCTTTATCCAAGGCCGTTCTATCAATCTTGACAACCTGCACAAGCAACTGGATAAAAAATTCAGCGATAAGTACGGAATCAAATAAGCAACAAGCCTTAAAGCTTTAAGGGTTGTCTAAGAAACGTCATGGATTTAAACCTCCATGACGTTTTTTTTCGCCTAGGCATAAAAAAAGAGCAGCTTGAAATTCAAGCCGCTCCCTTAACTAACTTATTATTTATAAAACTGGCTGTTGGGGAAGGAGTCGAACCTTCAAGGGGTAGTTAGCTACAGTTCAAAAATTAATTTGTGGTCAACCCATAAACTGCGTTTATCCCATAATCCCCACCACCGAGACAAGGAGGTGTGTCTGCCAATTTCACCACCCAACATTCTTTGGTTCTCAGTTTGCAATTTTCAGTTTTCAGTTACGAACCGCGAACTGATTAGCTGCTAGCTGAGTTGCTGTAGGGGAAGGAGTCGAACCTTCATAGAGTGGTTGTACCATTGCTGGATTTCCCATTATTCTCTACCACCGAGACAAGGAGGTGTGTCTGCCAATTTCACCACCCTACAGTATGTTAAGTTTTTCAGTTTGCAATTTTCAGTTCCCAACTGTGAACCGGCAACCGCTAACCGAATTGCTTGATACAAACATAGGACAATTAGCCAATATGTTGCAAATATTTTAACAATTTTCTTTTATTTTTATAAATATTATAATAAATTAGCATTACCATTAAAATTTAAGAAAATTATGCTTAAAAAAGAAACCCAAAATTTAGAAATTGACAACCTGGATATCCAGATCCTAACCCACCTGATGCAGGACGCCACCAAACCTTATACCGAAATAGCCAAAGACCTCATCATTTCGGGAGGAACCGTACATGTTCGGATGAAAAAATTAAGCGATATGGGCATCATCAAAGGCTCGCACCTCATCATCGACCCCAAAAAAGCAGGCTACGACATTACGGCCTTTTTGGGAATCTATTTGGAAAAAGGATCGCTGTACAAAGATGCCGTAGAACATTTGAGCAAGATCAAGGAAGTGGTCGAATTGCACTATACCACAGGTTCGTACAGCATGTTTGCCAAAATTACCTGCAGAGATACCAACCACCTGCGCCATGTACTGAACGAAGAGATACAGGCGGTAAAAGGCATACAGCGCACAGAAACTCTCATCTCGTTAGAAGAAAGCATCAAAAGGCAAATTGAACTGGGTTAGTTTATTGGTGGTTCGTTGTTAGCTTCTTAGGCTATCAATTGCCATACATTTTGTTTGATACTTGCTACTTATTAAACAACCCTTTTAATGCGGCCAGTTTGGCCTGCAAATCGCCATCGGCTTCTTTTTCGGCTTGGGCTTGCTTTGGTTTATGCTGCGCCTGATGGCTATTTTTTGCATGTTGGCCCTTGTGCACTGGCTTAGCCTCAGTGGCTCTTCCGCCTTGCCCCTTTTGGCTGTCTTCTTTCATGGATAGGGAAATCCGCTTGCGCGCCACATCCACATCAACCACGGTAACCTGAACCACCTGGCTTACCTTGACCACCTCATTGGGATTGGCCACATAGCGGTTGGCCAATTGACTGGTATGCACCAAGCCGTCTTGATGCACGCCAATATCAACAAAAGCGCCAAAATTGGTAATATTGGTGACGATGCCGGCCAGTTTCATGCCTGTTTTAAGGTCTTCGATCGAGTTTACGCCTTCGGCAAAGCTGAACGCCTCAAACTGTTCGCGCGGATCACGACCTGGCTTGGCCAATTCCTTTACAATATCGTTTAAAGTAGGCAAACCCACCGTAGCGCTTACGTAACGCTGCAGGTTCAACTGTTTTTGCAGGTTGCTGTCTTTCATCAGGTCGTTTACGGTACAGCCCAAATCTGCCGCCATTTGCTTCACTAGTGCATAACGTTCCGGGTGTACGCCACTCCGATCTAAAACCTGCTCCGCATCGCGAATGCGCAAGAAACCAGCCGCCTGCTCAAAGGCTTTTTCGCCTAAGCGGGGAACCTTCTTTAAGCTTTCGCGATTTTTAAACGCGCCGTTTTTGTTGCGGTAATCGATAATGTTTTGCGCCAATTGATCACCCAAGCCCGATACATAGGCTAGCACCTGCTTAGAGGCCGTATTGAGCTCAACACCTACGGCATTTACACAGCTCATGACGGTATCGTCCAAACTCTGTTTCAATTGGCCTTGATCTACATCGTGCTGGTATTGGCCAACCCCTATGGAACGCGGATCGATCTTGACCAATTCGGCCAAAGGGTCCATCAAACGCCGGCCGATAGACACCGCCCCTCTTACCGTTACGTCTTTGTCTGGAAACTCCTCTCTTGCCAAAGGCGAAGCCGAGTAAATAGAAGCGCCACTTTCATTAACCATAACCACAGTTACCTCAGGTATGCGCAAGCCACGAACAAAAGTCTCTGTTTCGCGACCAGCCGTACCATTACCAATGGCGATAGCCTCTATTTCATACTTATCGCACAGTTGTTTTACCTGCCATTCGGCATCTTTGAGGTTGCCTTGGCCAGTATGCGGATAAATGGTGGTATTTTCTAAAAGTTTTCCCTGCCTGTCTAAACAAACCACTTTACAACCTGTTCGGAAACCCGGATCGATGGCCATGACGTTTTTTTGGCCCAAAGGCGCTGCCATGAGCAACTGCCGGGCATTCTCGGCAAATACGCGGATGGCTTCGGTATCGGCTTTTTGCTTAATCGTTGCCCGCAATTCGGTTTCCATGGCTGGACGCAACAAGCGTTTATAACCATCGCTAATGGCCAGCTGTACCTGTTCGCTACAGGCATTACGGGCGGTAATGAACTGATTTTCGAGCAAAGTAATGGCTTCTTCTTCGGGAGGCAGCACATCAAGCTTTAAAAAGCCCTCTTCTTCGCCCCTTAACATGGCCAATACACGATGGGATGGCGCGGTTTTAGCGCTTTCTTCCCATTCGAAATAATCTTTGTATTTGATGCCCTCTTCTTCCTTGCCTTTAGCCAACACCGTTTTATAGGTAGCCTTTTGCATAAAGTAATGGCGCATTTTATTTCTGGCCTCTGCATTTTCGCTCACCATTTCGGCAATGATATCCCTAGCACCTGCCAAAGCTTCGGCCAAGCTGTTTACGCCTTTATCGGCATTGAGGTAAGCATCGGCTTCTGCCATCGGATCGATCCTGCTTTGCGACAGGATGCGCAAGGCCAGAGGCTCCAAGCCTTTTTCCCTGGCAACCGATGCCCGGGTTTTGCGCTTGGGCTTGTAGGGCAAATAAATATCTTCTAAAGCCGAAAGTGTTTGGGCTTCATTTAGCTTTTTCTCCAATTCCGGGCTCAGTTTGCCGAGCTCGGCCAGCGACTTTAAAATAGCTTCGCGACGCTTGTCCAACTCGCGCAGCTGCTGGGCTAGATCGCGGATGGCCGCCACCTGTACTTCATCCAAACTTCCGGTTTGTTCTTTACGGTAACGCGAAATAAATGGAACGGTAGCCCCTTCGTCGAGCAGGCTCAGCGTAGCATTGACCTGACTATTAGCGATATTTAATTGAGAAGCGATTTGCCTGGCGTGGATATTCATATTTTAATTAGGAAAGCCGTAAAATTAAAACTATTATGGAATAAATATTTAGCCTTGCATCATTCATTTATGAAAAAGATATACCTGATTTGTTTAATGGCAATTGGTGCTTGCGGATGCCAGCCCTTAAACAGCCTGGATGAGGAAATCTTGGTTATCCATCAAACCTTTGAGCAGGCCACCGTTGGCGTCTCTGAGAACGACTTCCATAACCTAGTGAGATTTGGGCCTACGTTTCCGCCTCCAGGCGCCAAGCCCTTGGCCAAAAGAGATACGGCATTGCGGGAAGCCAGGCATCTTTATGAGGCTACAGACAGCTTGTTTAATCCCAAACATTTCAAATACCTGCCCGCCAAATTCGATCATGTGTTGGCCAAGCGACTTGTTGAAACTTCGCTCGAATCGGAATTTGCTGAGCTGGCCAAAAACGAAAGCGGTTATGAACTGGTTAAGACCAATGCTAGAAGCGCCTTGTTTTTAGACAAAAACTTCAATGGCAAGCTTTCATTTAGCCGAGTGGTTTTTAATGCCGACCGTACGGAAGCCTGTTATTATTTTGAACAGTCAAGGAAAATTAGCCATGGTGGCTGGGGCATGGGAACCTTGGTTTTTGCCATCAAGAAAGACGGCAAATGGATTTTTAAAAGCGCCGAAGAAATCTGGATAACTTAAACTGGTACCGACCAAAAAAATCCCCTAAGCTGGCTTAGGGGATTCGATAGTTAATACTTACAAAGCTGGAAGCTTAGCAAGTTGTATTTTATTTATTAACGTACATTACTTCTTTAACCGCTTTAACCACTTTTTCGGCATTTGGCAAGCTCGCCGCGATCAAGGTTGGTGCATACGGAAGCGGCACATCGGCACAAGTGATACGCAATACTGGCGCATCCAGGTGGTCGAATGCATTTTTTTGAACGTTGAAGGCAATTTCTGAAGAAATAGAAGCCAATGGCCAAGCTTCTTCAACAATCACCAAACGGTTGGTTTTCTTAACCGAGTTGATGATGGTGGCATAATCGATCGGACGTACGGTACGCAAATCGATCACTTCGGCATTGATGCCTTCTTTAGCCAATTCTTCAACAGCAGGGTTAACTGCACGGGTTAGCATTTTGCCAAAAGTTACGATGGTTACATCGGTACCTTCTTTAACCACGTTGGCTTTGCCTAATTCAATATAGTATTCGCCTTCAGGCACGTCGGCTTTATCGCCGTACATCACTTCCGATTCCATGAAAATTACTGGATCCGGATCTAAAATAGCTTGTTTCAATAAACCTTTGGCATCGTAAGGAGTAGCCGGAACCACTACTTTTAAGCCTGGGCAGTTGGCATACCAGTTCTCAAAGTTTTGAGAGTGCTGTGCACCTAGCTGACCAGCATTACCGGTAGGGCCACGGAAAACGATTGGCACAGAAAACTGCCCTCCGCTCATCGATAATATTTTGGCCGCACCGTTGATAATTTGGTCGATGGCAACCAAAGAGAAGTTAAAGGTCATAAACTCTACAACCGGTATCAAGCCGTTCATCGCAGCGCCAATACCAATACCTGCAAAGCCTAGCTCGGCAATAGGCGTGTCAATTACACGTTTATCGCCAAATTCGTCTAACATGCCCTGACTCACTTTATATGCACCATTGTATTGCGCAACTTCCTCGCCCATTAAAAAAATGTTCTCGTTTTTACGCATTTCTTCGCTTAATGCTTCGCGTAGTGCTTCTCTAAATTGGATTTCTCTCATTGTTTGTTCAAAAATTACCGAGGGCAAATATAACTAATGAATCGTAATTTTAAAGTAGTGTTTTGATTACACGATGCTTTAGCCATGATGAAACCCTAAGCCACAGGCACCAAGCGTAAACTGTTATTTGGCCAGCATTAAAAACCGCCTTAGAATATTAGTCTTTTAAAGGCGTTAACAGCGAATAGATTTCGCTATCCAGGAATTGGCCATTAAAGTAATAATCCTGTTTAAAATAAGCTTCTTTTACAAAACCATGCTTGAGCAGGAGCTGCCTGGAGGCGTCGTTACCGGGATTGATGACGGCTTGCATGCTGTGCAGGCCCATGGTTTCGAAGCCAAAGGCCAGTGTCCGGTTTGCAGCTTCCGAAGTAAAACCCTGCCTCCAGTAATCGGGATGCAGCATGTAGCCAAACTCTCCCCTATGATTATCCGAATCTATGCTCCAATAACCAATAGAGCCAATCATCTTTTCAGGCTGATCTTTTAGCGTCATGACCCATGGCAGGCTTTTGCCGGCCAAGGTATTTTCCATGATCAGCGTGATCAGGTTCTGTACATCCTGCAAATCTTTTGGACGCGGGCGGTTGATATAGCGCATTACGTCTTCATTGGTCCGCATATCGAAAAGGATTTCGGCATCGCTTAGCCGATGTTCGCACAACAATAATCTTTCTGTTTC
>JBCNPG010000079.1:0-8830 GCA_039593445.1 Pedobacter sp. | reverse complement strand
CCCAGAGATGCACGGCCGTTACCTGCAAGCCATGCTCGATGCTTATGACCAATGCGGTTGGTTGCCTTCGTGGTCGTTTCCGAGCGAAGGGGGGAGCATGATCGGCAACCATGCCATTTCCCTGTTTACCGATGCCTGGGCTAAGGGGATCAAGACTTTCGATCCTGAAAAAGCACTCGAAGCATATGCCCACGAAGCCATGAACAAAGGCCCTTGGGGACCGGCAAATGGCCGCGATGGGTGGAAGGAATATTTCGAACTAGGTTATGTACCTTATCCAAAATACCGCGAAGCTACGGCAAAAACGCTCGAATATGCCTATGATGATTTTTGCGGCTACGAATTGGCCAGGCTAACCGGCAACGATTTTTACCAATCGGTTTTTGCCCGTCAAATGTACAATTACAAAAATGTATACGATCCATCTACCCGTTTTATGCGGGGCAAAGACCTCACCGGAAAGTGGTCTCCTAAGTTCGATCCAACTGAATGGGGCGGTCCTTTTACCGAGGGCAATGCCTGGCATTGGCAATGGTCGGTATTTCAAGACACCCAAGGACTGATCAATATGATGGGAGGTAATGAAAATTTTACGGCTAAATTAGACTCTGTTTTTTCAGAGCCCAACAAGGTAAATGTGGGCACTTACGGAGGCATGATCCACGAGATGGCCGAAATGGTGATGGCCAATATGGGCCAATATGCGCATGGAAATCAGCCCATTCAGCATATGGTTTATTTGTACAATTATGCCAATAAACCATGGAAAGCGCAGTTTTATGCCCGCGAGGTAATGACGCGCCTGTACAATGCCACCGAGAATGGCTACCCGGGGGATGAAGACCAAGGCCAAACCTCATCCTGGTATGTGCTCAGTGCCCTGGGCTTTTACAGCGTAACTCCGGGCACCGGCGAATATGTAATGGGAAGTCCGCTTTTTAAAAAAATAACCCTTACTTTAGAGGGCGGGAAAAAATTTGTAATTGAAGCACCGGCTAATGACGCATCTCACGTTTACATTAAGTCTGCAACCCTCAACGGTAAGCCTTACACGCGCAACTACCTTAGCCATGCCGATTTGGTTAATGGGGGCACACTAAAATTAGAAATGGATACCAAACCGGCTCTCAACAGAGGGCTTAATAAAGAAGATAAACCCTTTTCGCTCACTAAGTAAAAGGTTTTAGTTGATAGAAAGGAAAGATATTATAATCAATGGAAATAAAAAAAACTGCGGTATTGGGTGTTGATATAGGTGGTTCGCATATTACAGCCGCATTGGTAGATCTAGCATCCGGAACATTAATAGCAGAGTCGATAAAACGCAACGCAGTTAATTCTAAACAAGAAAAAGAAGCAATACTAGAAGCCTGGTGCAACGTTATTGAAGAAGCTTTTGCCAGTGCCAACGGAAAGGAAAAATATATCGGCATTGCCATGCCTGGCCCGTTCGATTATGAAAAAGGCATCTCGCTGATCAAGGAGCAGGATAAATTCAATGACCTGTATTTGGTCAACATCAAAGAAGAGCTTGCCAATCGCCTGCAGCTGAAGCCAGCTTCCATCCATTTTATGAACGATGCGGCCGGATTCATGCAGGGCGAAGTTTTTAGTGGCGCGGCAAAAGGCCATAATCGCGTGCTGGGCTTAACCTTGGGCACCGGATTGGGCTCGGCGCTTTCTATTAACGGTTTGGCTTCCGATGCCGAACTGTGGAATTCAGCATTTTTGGATGGGATTGCCGAAGACTATCTTTCTACCCGTTGGTTTACAGGTCGCTACAACGAATTGAGTGGCAAGAGCTTAGACGGGGTAAAGGAATTGGCGGAACTGGTAAGCACCGATGCTTTGGCCAAACAGGTATTTGTAGAATTTGGGGCCAACTTGGCTCAATTTTTAACCCCGATTATTAAAAAACATCAGGCCGAAGTGGTAATTTTAGGAGGAAATATTGCACAGGCCATTGAGCTGTTTGCGTTAAGTTTGAATATCGGATTAAGCAAGCAGGACCTGAACATACCCATAAAGCTAACAGAACTGAATGAACATGCGGCCTTGATCGGTGCAGCCAGTAATTGGAACCTCGAGACCTATCAAACAGCAAATAACCGATAAAATATAAGGTGTACGAACCACGCACCGTCAAACAAAAATCTTAGCTATGAAAAGAAGAAAGTTTATTCAAAACACAGGTTTATTGGGAGCTGGCGTGCTGGCTTCTAAGTTTTCCTTTGCCTCGTCTTTTGCACCAGAGTTTCCGGTAGTGAGGGTAGCGGCCGATAAGCGCCATTTTACGAGCGCGTCTGTAGAGAAAGCCATTAAAACTTTTCAGGCACATGTGGCCGATAAGGAATTGGGCTGGCTGTTCGAAAACTGCTTTCCAAATACTTTGGATACTACGGTAACCCATTCGACCAAAAATGGCCGGCCAGATACCTATGTCATTACCGGCGATATCGACGCGATGTGGATGCGCGACAGCTCGGCACAGGTTTGGCCTTACCTGCAGTTTGTAAACGAAGATCCAAAACTGAAAGATTTGATCGCTGGCGTCATCAATCGCCAAACGCATTATGTGTTAAAAGATCCTTATGCCAATGCCTTTTACAACGATCCGAATAAAGTGGGCGAGTGGAAAAGCGACAAAACCGATATGAAACCCGGCGTGCACGAGCGCAAGTGGGAAATCGATTCGCTATGCTATCCCATCCGTTTGGCTTATAACTATTGGAAAAAGACCGGCGACAAATCTCCTTTCGATGCCGATTGGAAAAAAGCCATCGAATTGATCTATAAAACTTTTGTAGAGCAGCAACGCAAAGACAATAAAGGACCGTATCATTTCCAGCGTGAGACCACGGCCCCAACCGACTCGTTGCCCATGGCAGGCTATGGTTTCCCGGTAAAACCGGTGGGCCTGATCTGTTCGGCCTTCCGTCCGAGCGATGACGCCACCATTTATCCGTTTTTGATTCCGTCTAACTTTTTTGCGGTAAGCAGCTTAAGGCAGGCCGCCGAAATGCTTGTGGCTTTGTACAGCGACAGCGCCTTGGCAGGCAAGTTAACTGCTTTGGCCAATGAAGTAGATGCGGCCCTGAAAAAATACGCCACCAAAGACCATCCGGTTTATGGCAAGATCTTCGCCTTTGAGGTGGATGGTTTTGGCAGCGCCTATTTGATGGACGACAGCAACGTGCCAAGCCTGCTTTCGATGCCTTATTTGGGAGCCATCAAAGTAGATGACCCGATCTATAAAAACACCCGCAAGTTTATCCTGTCAACCGACAATCCTTTCTTTTTTAAAGGCAAGGCGGCCGAAGGCGTGGGCGGGCCACACGTTGGCGCCGATATGATTTGGCCAATGGCGATTACTTTGCAGGGCATTACCTCGGTAAGCGATGCCGAAATCAAAAAATGCATTGCCATGCTGAAAAGTACGCACGCCGGCAAAGGCTTTATGCACGAGAGTTTCCATAAAGACGACCCGACCAAATTTACGCGCAGCTGGTTTGCTTGGGCCAATACCCTGTTTGGCGAGTTCTTATGGAAAATTTATAACGAAAAACCAGCCTTGCTGAAATAAAATATGTTGAAGACGGTAAAAATAGGCAAACTGAAATGCGTGGTGGCTTTGGCGCTATCGCTGTTGGCTGGGCAAGGTTTGGCACAGCAGCAAGCCAGCAATTTGCAATATGTTGATCCCACCATAGGCAGCGTTGGACTTATCTTAGAGCCCACCAGGCCAGCGGTGCATCTGCCCAACAGCATGGTGCGGGTTTTTCCGGCGCGTGCCGATCAGTTAGACGATCAGATTGCCTATTTTCCGCTGACCATTTCTTCACACCGCCAAAACTGGCTTTTCGGTTTGATGCCTTATTCGGGACCGGTTAACGAACAGGCTTGGGGAAAGAAATTTACTTCCGACAACGAACAGATCAGGCCCGATTCTTACAGCGGCATGCTCGAAGACAACGGTACCAAAATCAGCTTTGTACCGGGTGCCAAGGCTGGTTTTTTTGAGTTTTCTTTTGCCGATAAAGGCCCGCATTACCTGCGGCTGCAAATTTTAAACAACGGCGAAATCACCCTCGATGGCAAAAACGCCATCAGTGGCACCGAAGAATTTCAAGGCATGAAAGCTTATTGCTATGCCGAGGTGAATACTGCTTTGGGCGATATCAGTTACCAGAATGGACAAGGCAAAAAACGTGCGCTGATCAAAATCGAGGGGCAGGCGCAAAAAGTAGCTTTCAGGTATGGCATTTCCTTCATCAGCATTGCGCAGGCCAAGGAAAACCTGAACAGGGAAATTACCGACTGGGACAAGTCCAAACTACAGGCCAAGGCTGCCGTAGCTTGGAACAAAGTGCTTTCGCAAGTGAATATAAAAGGGGGAACAACTGCGCAGAAACGTGTTTTTTATACCTCGCTGTACCGTTCTTACGAGCGCATGGTCGATATTAACGAGTATGGCAAGTATTACAGTGCCTATGATCATCAGGTGCATCGCTCAGATCGTCCGTTTTTTGTTGACAATTGGCTGTGGGATACCTACATTGCCTTAGAGCCATTGCAAACCATTTTGAATCCTAAAATGGAGGGCGATAAGCTCAACTCTTACGTGCAGATGTACGAACAGAGTGGCTGGATGCCTTCTTTTGCGCTGGTGTTTGGCGATAATCCCTGCATGACGGGCAACCACGCGGCTGCTTGGTTTTTGGATTCGTACCAAAAGGGCGTAAGGGGCTTCGACCTTAAAAAAGCCTACGAAGGCATCAAAAAGAATTCCTTAGAAGCTACTTTATTGCCATGGAAGAACGGCAAAGCCACATCGCTCGATACGTTTTACACCCAAAAAGGCTACATGCCTGCACTCAAACCCGGCGAAAAGGAAACCGTAGCGGCCGTACACGGCTTTGAAAAAAGACAAAGTGTTTCGGTTACTTTGGAAAACAGTTTCGACGATTGGTGCTTGGCACAATTGGCCAGCAAAAGTGGCAACGAAGCTGATAGGGCCTTATTTTTAAAACGTGCAGCCAATTACAAAAACGTATTTCGCGAAGACAAGGGCTTTGTGTGGCCCAAAGACAGCGAGGGCAATTGGATAGAGCCTTTCGATCCCAAATTTTCTGGCGGACAAGGCGGTCGCGAGTACTTTACCGAAAACAATGCCTATACCTATAACTGGGATGTAAAACACGATTTGGATGGACTTTTTCAACTGATGGGCGGCAAGGCCAAGGCCGAAGAAAAACTCGACGACCTGTTCAGGGCCAGCCTAGGCAGGAGCAAATATAACCTGTGGTATACTTTTCCAGATGCCACTGGTTTGGTCGGGCAGTTTGTAATGGGCAACGAACCCAGCTTCCATATTCCGTACATCTATAATTATTTAGGCACGCCCTGGAAAACGCAGAAGCGCATCAGGATGCTGATGGACACCTGGTATACCGATAATTTGTTCGGCATTCCGGGCGATGAAGATGGAGGCGGCATGACGGCTTTTGTGGTGTTTTCGATGATGGGCTTTTTTCCAGTAACGCCCGGTATTCCGGTTTACAGCATTGGCAGTCCAACATTCAACGAAATGAGCATCAAACTCGACAATGGCAAAACCTTTACGGTATTGGCCAGAAATAATTCGGCAGCGAATAAATACATCCAAAGTGCCACTTTAAATGGCAAGGTTTTGAACCGTGCGTGGTTTACGCACCAAGAATTAGCCAATGGTGGTATATTGACCCTGCAAATGGGCAGCCTGCCCAACAAAGCTTGGGGCAGTACCAATTTGCCTCCTTCGGCTTTAAACTATAATCCCTAAACATAACAGCACAATGAACAAAACATTTTTAACCGGTTTAGCGCTTGTTTTAATGACGGTTGGCGTAAGGGCCCAAAACCCCGAAACAATAACCCGAAAAGGCTACACCTTGACTTTTTTAAACAATTCGGCCACTTTTGATCCAGCCTTGAAGCAAAGGATGATCGAAACCTTTTTCAAGGTCTATCCGGTGTTGGCCAAAGATTTTAACCAAAATGCCGATAAAGCCGTAACCTTTAGCATTGATACGGCATACAAGGGCGTAGCGGCAACTGGCGGTGGCCGTATCGTGTACAATCCCGAGTGGTTTGTAAAGCATCCTGGCGATATCGATGTGGTAACGCACGAAGTGATGCACGTGGTGCAAAACTATGGCAATGGTGGCGGTCCAGGCTGGCTAACCGAAGGCATTGCCGATTACGTACGCTTTAAATACGGCGTAGATAACCCGGGTGCCAATTGGACATTGACTCCGTTTAAACCTGAGCAGAGCTATAAAAATGCCTACCGCATTACCGCTCGCTTCCTAAATTGGCTCGAAACCCATGGCAACAAAGGCATCGTGGCGAAGCTCGATAACATCATGCGCACCCACACCTACAAGGAAACCGTTTGGAAAGACCTTACAGGCAAAACCGTCGACGAACTTTGGGCCGCTTATGCCGCTAATCCGAATGCTTAAAATATTCTCTTATCTCAATATTCAAAAATGATCAAGAAACTATTCACCGTTACATTGGTACTTGCAGGCCTTGGCCTTTCGGCACAAACCGTGGGCAAGATTACCGATCCTGTAGAATGGATTAATCCCTTAATGGGTACCCAGTCCAAGCCCGATTTGTCTAATGGAAATACCTATCCTGCTATTGCAGTGCCATGGGGCATGAATTTCTGGACCCCACAAACCGGCAAGATGGGCAATGGTTGGGCTTATACCTACGATGCCGATAAAATCCGTGGCTTTAAGCAAACGCACCAGCCATCGCCTTGGATGAACGATTATGGCCAGTTTGCCATTATGCCGGTTACCGGAAAACTGAAGTTTACCGAAGACGACCGCGCCAGCTGGTTTACCCACAAGGCCGAAGTAGCCAAGCCTTACTATTACAGTGTTTACCTGGCCGATGCCAACGTAACCACCGAAATTACGCCAACCGAAAGAGCGGCGCAGTTTAGGTTTACCTATCCACAAACCGATAGCGCTTTTGTAGTGGTTGATGCCTTGAACAAAGGCTCGTACATCAAAATCATTCCAGAAGAGCGCAAGATCATCGGCTATACTTCTAAATATGCCCGCGGCCCATTGCCTAGCAATTTTAAGAACTACTTTGTCATTCAGTTCGACAAAGCGTTTATCATAGCCAAAACCTGGTCAGGCAATAAGTTAAATGCAACAGATTTAGAACTCCAAAGCGATCATACTGGTGCTGTAATCGGTTTCAAGACCAAAAATGGCGAGAAAGTCCATGCCAAGGTTGCGTCGTCTTTCATCAGCTTTGAGCAGGCCGAACTGAACCTGAAAAGAGAATTGGCCAATGATACTTTCGATGCCACTAAAGCCAAAGCCAAAGCCATTTGGAACAAAACCTTGAGCCGCATTAGCGTTGAGGGTGGTACTGTTGACCAAACCCGTACCTTTTATTCGTCGTTTTACCGCACGCTTTTCTTCCCTAACAAATTGTACGAGATCGATGCCAACAACAAAATCGTACACTGGAGTCCGTATAATGGCAAAATTTTACCAGGCTACATGTTTGCCGGAACCGGCTTTTGGGACACCTTTAGGGCTTTGTATCCTTTCCTGAATTTGGTTTATCCTTCCATCAACAAAGAGATGCAGGAAGGCCTCATCAACGATTACAAAGAAGGCGGTTTCTTGCCCGAATGGAGTAGCCCGGGTTTTGCCGACATCATGATTGGCAACAATTCTGCTTCGGTGGTGGCCGATGCCTATATCAAAGGCATCCGTGGCTACGATATCGAAACGCTTTGGGAAGCCGTAAAACATGGGGCCAATAACGAAGGTCCGATGACAGCCGTAGGCCGTAAGGGCGTGAAATACTACAACGAATTGGGCTATGTGCCTTATGATGTAAAAATCAACGAAAATGCAGCCCGTACTTTGGAGTATGCCTATGATGATTTTGCCATTTATCAGTTGGGCAAGGCACTAGGCAAACCGGAGAGCGAAATCGGCATTTATGCCAAAAGGGCGATGAACTATAAAAACCTGTTCGATCCGGCAAGCGGCTTGATGCGAGGCAAAAATCAGGATGGTACATTCCAGTCGCCGTTTAGTCCGTTTAAATGGGGCGACGCTTTTACCGAAGGCAACAGCTGGCATTACTCATGGTCGGTTTTCCAAGATATTGCCGGCTTGGCCAAATTGATGGGGGGCAAGGAAAAGTTTGTACAAAAACTGGATTCTGTATTTACCCTGCCACCAATTTTCGACGATACTTACTATGGTGGCGTGATCCACGAAATTAAGGAGATGCAGATTGCCAACATGGGGCAATATGCGCACGGCAACCAGCCTATACAGCACATGATCTATCTGTATAACTATGGTGGTGCGCCTTGGAAGGCACAATACTGGGTACGCGAAGCAATGAACCGCTTATATCACGCCACGCCTGATGGCTATTGTGGCGACGAAGACAATGGCCAAACTTCGGCTTGGTACGTGTTTTCGGCCATGGGCTTTTATCCGGTTACGCCAGCGGTTGACCAATATGTAATTGGTGCGCCATTGTTTAAGAAAGTAATCCTGAACTTGGAAAACGGCAAAACGGTGGTGATCAATGCGCCAAGCAACAGTGCCGATAACCGCTATATCCAAAGCCTCAAAGTAAATGGGGCCAACTACGATAAAAACTGGCTGAGCCATTCGGCCTTGCAAAAAGGAGCGGTGCTCGATTTCAGCATGTCGGCCACACCAAACAAAACCAGAGGAACCAGCGAAAGTTCATTCCCTTATTCGTTTTCAACAGCAAAATAATCAAAAAG
>JBCNPG010000078.1:0-8841 GCA_039593445.1 Pedobacter sp. | reverse complement strand
TAGTAAATGCCTGAACAGCTTATCTGTTTTTTCATTCATTACACTTACATGGACATTTCCATATTGGCAAATAGACAACACTAAATTCTGTTTTTTGTCTATAAAATGAACATATGGCAAGATACCATTAGTCCTGCTTAACCAAGCAAGATGTTCCCAAAAACAAACCGCCTCTTCAATATCTAGCTCTAAGCCACCACAAAATTTCTTTTTAATCTTAAGTTCTTTCAGATATTTAAAAGCTTTTTCAACAGGTTTTACAAAATCAATATGCTCTCTAAATCTCCAGGCAATGGCTTCGTCTCCGAGAAAAACCAAAGAATCGACACCAAGTTTTTTAAATAGTTTTTTTAACGACTTGGCCACCAGCTTTGCTCGCTGTTTAAATGACTTCGCTTCAAGGGTCAATTCAAAAAAAGAAAAATTGTGTGGATAAAAATACTCTTCATCATCTATTACCTTGTTATATTTTCTTAATGGAAAAATAGGGTAAATTCTGATGCACTCGACTCTTTCTATCAGTTTGACCATGATGGCTATAGCTGTTGAATATAGCTCAAAAACAGCTCCATGGCTTGTCTTTTCTCGGGTGTTAGCTCGAAATCAAGCTTATGGAACAAATAATCGTCGAGGTCGAAATTGGGAGTTGCAGGCAATCGCTGCAACAGTTCCTTCCGATGGGCCAAACCTAGCTTCAATGCCTTGTCAAATTTGGTAATAAATTCTTGTGGAATAGTTTTATTGGCAATCCATGCGGCATATAGAAAAGGCAGACCCGTAAATTTCATCCACTCCTCGCCCATGTCGTAGGCATAAGCAAAATCGTCCTTTCTGCCAAAGGTACGATCGCCAATGAGCACCATGGCGTCGGTTTTTGCATCCTGAGCAGTTACAAAATCAACTTCGGTTTTAAAATGGAATTTTAGCAAGACCTTAGCCAAATTGTTCGAAGTACGCGATTGGGGATCGAGCTTGAGCGTTCTGATTTCCTGAACGGGAACATCGGAAAAGATGAACACCGAATTGACTGCACCGACCGAACCTATGCAATAGGTTCCAATGATATTGGCATTGGGAACTTGCGGAAAAGCTGCCACAGGTATTAAACCTATATCCACTTGATTATTAATTAGTTTATATGCGCAGTCTGAAGGAATATCCAAACTCAGTTCGATCTGGTTCTTCACTTCAGATCTTTCAATTCCGTCAATAAATGGTTTGGTATTGGTATAGGAAACTGCAGAAATCTTAATCTTGTCCAAAGTATTGTTATTTATTCGTTCAATTTGTCGTTGGTAATGGCGTGATAGGCTAATCAACCGACAAATCCTTCAAATGGTCTATATTATTAAAATCGGTGATGGTAAAGTGGCCATTTTCATAGGCTACTTTATAAAGCACCGTATTTTGGTGCGGGAAATCGGCCATTTCAGCTAAGGGCTTATTGCTCAAATAACACAGCAAAAGGCGCATGGCCCTACCGTGCATGCAAACCAGTACAGTTTTTTCGCTGCTTTGGCTTATAATGACCGCTACGGCATCTTTTAAACGCGCCAAAACCTGGTTAGGACTTTCTCCTCCTTCAAATTTGGCATCATAATCGCCACCTTGCCAGGCTTCTACCAACTGCATAAAGGCACGTCTCGCCTCTTCGGTATTGGGTTGGCCCTCCCAAAGCCCCCAGGCCAGTTCGTCTAAACCTTCCAGTTGTTGCCATGGCAAGCCCAAATCAATAAAACCCTGTACTGTTTGGTGGGTACGCTTTAAGCTGGACGTATAGATTTTATCAAAGGGAACTGCCTGATAATGATCAAAAAATGCCTTTCCTTGTGCCCTCCCTGTATCATTCAGATCGCTGTCTACACCGCGCCCCTGTACAATGCCAAGCCTATTCAATTCGGTTTCGCCATGCCTGATAATATAGAGTTCTTTCATTCTTAAAGTTTAATGTTGGAATATTTTAGCAGGAAGGTTAATGATTAGTTTACCACAGGCAATTTATAATATTGAGGCTTAGCTTCTTCTTCGAATACCACATCGGTATAATCGGTTACCACGTTATACAAAGTATCTCTTTCAATAGGCTTGCGGCCCACTTGCTTGATCAAATCTACCAGCTCTTTGGTGCTCATGGCAGGGTTCTGCTCTTCGGCACCGGCCATCGAATAGATCTTGGTGGTATCGTCTAATGTTCCATCAATATCATCTACCCCAAAGTTGAGCGATAGCTGGGCTGTTTCCCTGCTGATCATTGCCCAATAGGCCTTGATATGATCGAAATTATCCATATAGATACGTGCGATGGCATAATTCCTCAAATCTTCAACCACCGAAACTTCGGGCACGTTGCTCATTTGGTTATGCTGATTTCTGAACTTCAACGGGATAAAGGTTTGGAAGCCTCCGGTTTTGTCCTGTAACTGGCGCAAACGCTCCATGTGGTCAACGCGATGCTCAAACTTTTCGATATGTCCATAAAGCATGGTGGCATTTGAGCGCATCCCCAGTTTGTGCCATTCTTCGTGTATGGCTAGCCATTGATCGGCCGTGCATTTATCCTTGGCAATCTGTTCGCGGATTTCGGCATGAAAAATCTCAGCACCGCCTCCAGGAATGGATTCCAGTCCGGCGTCTTTCATCAGCTTCATTCCAGTAGCATAGTCAATCTTTGCCTTTTTAAAAATATAATGATATTCTACGGGCGTTAAAGCCTTTACGTGCAATGCTGGACGATGCTTTTTAATGGCGGTAAACAAGGCTGAATAAAAAGCAACATCGTATTGCGGCAAAACGCCTCCAACAATATGCACTTCGGTAACAGGCTCATTATCGTATTTCCTCACTACATCCATCATTTCTTCCATGGTGAGTGCCCAACCCTCGTCCTTTTGCTTGATCAGTCTCGAATAAGAGCAGAACTTACAATCGTAAACGCAAAGATTGGTGGGTTCCAAATGAAAATTGCGATTGAAATAAGTCAAGTCGCCATGCTTCTTTTCACGGATATAATTGGCCAAAACGCCTAAATAACCAAGCTCTGCATGTTCGTACAGGTACACGCCTTCGTCAAAAGTTATGCGTTCGCCTGCTTTTACCTTTTGGGCTATGGCAAGTAGAGGTGCCGAAATCGTTGGATTATGGAGAAGAATATCTAAAGCTTGCACTGTTATCCTTTGTTAATGTTTAGGCAAAAGTACAATAATGACCTAATTGAACATCATTTTCTTGTAAAAATGGCTTATTTAGAACGATATCTGATAGTCAGTTAACAGTTGACGGGTTTCAATCCCAGATTTCCCAGCTTAACTGAAGCCAACCTCGCCAAATGACAGAGCATGCAATCGGCGCCAATCTTATAATACAGGCTGGCATGCCACCAACAAAAAAAGCCATAATCATTAGACTATGGCTTTTTTATCCTTTAAAAGATTGCCTATTTGGCTGCTTTTGAAAAGTTCATTACGATATAGGCAGTTCTGTTGCCATATTCGATCGGCGATTTGATGGTCATGTTCACATCGTCAGCAGCAGCCAGCATCAAACGGTAACCCTCGGTTACGTTTTTCGCTTTATCGCCTTCATATAGTTTTTTAAACTGAAAAGTCTCGTCAGCAGGGCTTACCGACCAGAAAATGGTTTGGGTTTTAGCTGCGCAGGTAGCACTCGATGGCAAGCTATAGCTGCCGTTGCCACTATTGGTCAAGTTCCAAGTACTGCCAATAAAACATTTATAAGAGCTCTCGCCCAAGAACGATTTCACTGCCACATCAGGAATGCCATCAAAAGTAATGTTGTTAAGCACCCAATTTCCGGTTACGCCACTTCTTTTTACAGCTGGTGTACCTGATGTTGTTTTCGGAGAACAGCTTTGTAAAACTATTATAGCACTACAAATTAAAGCCGCTATTAAAAATATTCTTTTCATATACTTGTTTTTTAATATGCTAATTACACAAATCTTGCCAAAATCTACAACTTTTAAGATTAAAATTTAGCTTTGCTTTAAAACACTAGTAATTAAGTCGAAAAAAATGAATCCAGAAACTGCTGCCATACACGCGCTCCATGCGACCAAAAGCGCCACAGGCGATGTCACGATGCCGATTAGCCTTTCTACTACTTTTTTAAGGGGCGAAGATGGTGGCTATCCTGGCGGACACATGTATAGCAGAGTGAGCAATCCGAACCGATCGGCTTTAGAAAGCGTATTAACGGCACTCGAATTTGGCGAAGACAGTTGTGCTTTTTCTTCTGGAAACACTGCGGGAATGGCCTTATTCCAGGCGTTGGAACCGGGCAGCCACATCATTGCGCCCGATGATATGTACTGGGGCTTCAAAAAACAGCTGCAAAGCATATTTGCGAATATCCTCAGTTTCGATTTTATTGACCTGACCGACCATGCCGCCATAACCAGCAGCATCAAACCCAATACGGTCTTGATTTGGGCAGAAACCCCTTCTAACCCACTTCTAAAGATTACAGATATTGAAGCAGTGGCCGCCATCTGCAAAAAACACCAGCTCATTTTTGCCTGCGACAGCACCTTTGCCTCGCCAATCCTGCAAAATCCACTTCAACTGGGAGCCGATATCGTGATGCATTCTACCACGAAATACATCGGTGGGCATAGCGATGTTCTGGGAGGCAGCCTGACTACGGCACGCAAGGACGGATTTTGGGAGAAAATTAAAAACATCCAGCAAATCGGGGGCGCAGTTCCCTCTCCTTTCGACTGCTTTTTGCTGTTGCGCAGCCTCAAAACATTGGCCTACCGCATGAAGGGCCATTGCGAAAATGCCGAAAAATTGGCGCACCACTTGGCGCAACACGCTAAAATAGATGCTGTTTATTACCCAGGATTAGCTACTCATTCTCAGCATGAAATTGTTAAAAAACAGATGAGCGGTTTTGGGGGCATGCTTTCTATTCTGGTAAAGGGCGATGCTACGGCAGCCCGAACGGTTGTAAACCAAGTGAAAATATTTGCGCAGGCGACCAGCCTTGGCGGCGTAGAAAGCCTCATCGAACATCGTGCTTCTGTTGAAGGACCAGATACCAAAACACCACAAAATTTAATTCGGATTTCGGTTGGCCTAGAGCACATCGACGACTTGATTGCCGACCTAGACCAAGCACTGGCATTGGTGTAGCGATAGTTTACGAGCTTGTGGCCATTGACAATCTACGATTGGCTCATAACAACATAAAGCAATCCTCTAAAAACCAACAACTTAAAAATAAATCGAAATTTTATTTTGTGATTTTTTAAATTTTCACATACCTTTGGAACATTATTCGGCGAAAGCTGAATTTCCAAGTCAATATCTTTTAAAGATTTGATTTATAAAGAAGTGGCGAGAGACAGGCTCTTTGACCCACTGGCAACCCTCCCTAACGGAGAAGGTGCCAATTCCTGACCGGGCAACATGGTGTTGTTTGGAAATATAAATTGAAGAAAATGAAAAAGTTCAATTCACCATCGCTCCTTAGCGAAAATTCAGGTTCAAAACCCAAACAGTCGGTTTCATTTTTAAATGTAAATCCGTTTTGCTGTAACGCACAGTTGATGTGTTGTATGTGCTGTCGCATATACTAAGCCCAAAATTCTTCCCCTTTGTATTTTCTCAATTTGGAAGGCCCTAAAAAATTAGGGTACGCTAACGGCTAATGCTGGATTTAATCCGAAAATAGCCTCTCGCCTAGCAAGGCAACCCCATCAACCCATAGTTCAGTCATTTACAATTTAAATTTAGAAACCATGTCAACTTCCTATAAATTCGAAACCCTACAGCTTCACGCTGGACAAGAAATAGACCCTACAACTGGCTCAAGGGCCGTACCTATCTATCAAACCACTTCCTATGGCTTTAAAAATTCCGAACATGGCGCCAACCTGTTTGCGCTAAAAGAATTTGGCAACATTTACACCCGTTTAATGAATCCTACCACCGATGTATTCGAAAAAAGGATTGCCGCATTAGAAGGTGGCGTTGCCGCATTAGCCGTAGGTTCTGGCCAAGCAGCCCAATTCATTGCGCTGAACAATATTTTGCAGGCGGGCGATAACTTTGTAGCCTCCAGCCACTTGTATGGTGGCACTTACAACCAGTTTAAAGTGGCCTTTAAGCGCTTGGGAATCGAAACCCGTTTTGCCAATGGCGATGATCCTGCCGATTTTGAAAGCAAGATCGATGGCAATACCAAGGCCATTTATGTAGAAACCATCGGCAACCCTTCGTTCAGCATACCCGATTTTGAAAAAATAGCAGCCATTGCCAAACAATACGACCTGCCCTTGATCGTAGACAATACTTTTGGGGCAGCCGGCTATTTGTTTAAGCCATTGGAACATGGCGCTAATGTGGTGGTACAATCGGCCACCAAATGGATTGGCGGACATGGCACCAGCATTGGTGGCGTAATTGTAGACGGCGGCAACTACAATTGGGGCAATGGCAAATTCTTTCAGTTTATCGAACCGGCAGAAGGTTACCATGGTCTGATTTTCGATGATGTTTTTGGACAAGACGGTCCGTTTGGCAATATCCAGTTCATTATCCGCGCCCGTGTTGAAGGCTTGAGGGATTTTGGTCCGGCATTGGCGCCTTTCAATTCATTCTTGCTGCTTCAAGGTTTAGAAACCCTATCGTTGCGTGTACAGCGCCATGTAGAAAATGCATTGGCTCTGGCTACCTGGCTCGAAAACCATCCGGCAGTAGCCAAGGTAAATTATCCCGGCTTGGAAAGCAGCCCTTACCATGCCAACGCAAAAAAATACCTGCGAAACGGATTTGGCGCCGTACTTTCGTTTGAGCTGAACGGCGACAAAGAGCAGACCATTGCCTTTGTAGACAGCTTAAAATTGGTAAGCCATTTGGCCAATGTGGGCGATGCCAAAACATTGATCATCCAGCCATCAGCAACTACGCACCAGCAACTCAGCATAGACGAGCAGTTGGCCGCCGGTGTAACGCCAAACCTGTTGCGTGTTTCGGTAGGCATTGAGCATATAGACGACATCATTGCCGATTTCGAACAGGCCTTTGCAACAGTGAGCACCCAATTACCCGTTAACAGTTTGCTCGTTTAACCTTTCAACGTTCCAACCTTACAACATTCCAACCTTACAACACCACAACATCCAACAAAAAAATGAGTACTACATCCACATATAAACATCCAAAACTCTTTAAGTTAGAAAACGGCAAAAAACTGCGCAATGTAGAAATCGCCTATCAGACTTATGGAAAACTGAATGCCAACAAAGACAACGTAATTTGGGCCTGCCATGCCTTAACCGCAAATGCCGATGTATTGGACTGGTGGGACGGTTTGTTTGGCAATAGTGCCTTGTTTAACCCAAATGAGCACTTTATTGTGTGTGCCAACATTTTGGGTTCGCACTATGGCACCACCAACCCACTGAGCACTAATCCGGTAACCGGACAGCCTTACTACTTATCTTTTCCCGAATTTACCATCAGGGATTTAACAGGCTTGCATCAGTTATTGGCTAAGCATTTAGGGATCGACAGCATTAAAGTACTCATTGGAGGATCGCTGGGCGGACAGCAGGCTTTGGAATGGGCCATTGCAAAAACCATCAACGTAGAAAACCTGATCTTGGTGGCTACCAATGCGGTTCATTCGCCATGGGGCATCGCCTTTAACGAAAGTCAGCGTTTGGCCATCAGTACCGATAGGACTTTTTACGCCAACCAGCCTGACGGCGGATTGAAGGGCCTAAAGGCCGCACGCAGCATTGCCCTGCTTTCTTACCGCACTTACGAAGCTTATGCAGCCACCCAGTTGGAAAGCGTAAACGACAAAACCGGCAACTACAGGGCATCGTCTTACCAAAACTATCAGGGCGAGAAACTGTGCAAACGCTTCAATGCCTATAGCTACTGGTATCTGAGCAAAGCGATGGACAGCCATAATGTTGGCCGGGGCAAAAAGAGCATTACAGCCGCGTTGGGCGAAGTTGAAGCAAACACACTGGTTATCGGAATTGACAACGATATCCTTTTCCCGATCAGCGAGCAAAAATTTTTGGCCGAACACATCACAGGTGCTCAATTCAGCAGCATCAACTGTGCCTATGGCCACGATGGCTTTTTGATTGAGACAGACAAACTGACCAATATTATCGGAAACTTCTTAAAGGAAAGCAGCGATAAGAAAATCATCAAGCTGCATCAAACCGCATAGAGATTTCATGGTCAGTAGTGTAAGCGACAGTACCAGTGAACTAATAAAATTTACCAAAGAATTAACACAACATAAAATGAGCAAGAAACTTAAAATAGGATTATTCGGATTTGGCGTGGTTGGACAAGGCCTACATGATATTATCCGCGGACAGAACCTGAATTTAGAGGTGGTAAAAATCGCCATCAAAAATCCGGAAAAGAAACGCAGCCTGGATGCACATCTTTTCACCACTTCGCACGACGAGATTTTGGACAATCCTGAAATCAATACCATTGTGGAGCTGATCGACGATGCCGATGCCGCTTTTCAAATTGCCAAAAAAGCTTTGAGCAGTGGCAAACATGTGGTATCGGCCAACAAAAAAATGATTGCCACCCATTTGGAGGAACTGGTAAAACTACAGGCCGAACATGGCACATCGCTGCTGTATGAAGGAGCGGTATGCGGCAGTATTCCGATTATCCGCAACCTGGAAGAATACTATGACAACGAATTGCTGCATGGCATCAGCGGTATTTTCAATGGCTCATCAAACTACATCCTTTCTAAAATATTTAATGAAGGCTTGAGTTACAGTACCGCTTTGCAACAGGCTCAGGATCTGGGCTTTGCCGAAACAGATCC
>JBCNPG010000077.1:0-8872 GCA_039593445.1 Pedobacter sp. | reverse complement strand
GTTAATTGAGCAATGCCAATCATCCAAGCACCTAATGGCCAATGAACTATTGAACCCATGAACCGCATTCTATTTTGCAAAAATATTTCTCTTTAAATAAAATTCTTTCTACCTTTGCAGGCTAAAATTTAGTTACAATTGAAAGCGTTAAAACAATTTTCAATCCCGTTTACTGGCTTGAAACTGGGCAAGCACCAGTTTGAGTTCGAGATTGACAAAAGCTTTTTTGATGCATTTGAGTACTCTTTGGTAAAAGATGGGGCACTTAAAGCTACAGTTGAACTAGATAAACAAGAAACGATGCTGCTATTGAATTTCCACATCTGGGGAACGATACAGCTGAATTGCGACAAATGTTTATCTGAGTTTGCCCAGCCAATTGAACTGAAGGAGAGGCAAATTGTAAAATTTACCGAAGAAGAAGGAGAAAGTGATGATTTAGACATCATTATCCTTCACAAAAAGGAAAGCGCTATCGATGTTTCGGAATCGATTTACGAATTCATTACCGTAGCGGTTCCCTATATTAACAGTTGTGCGCAAGCCGGCCAGGAATGTGATCAGCAAATGCTGGCCACTTTAGAAAAGCTATCGGGCGAAGGCGCAACGCAAGAAGAAGAACAAAACGACGACCCACGTTGGGCCGCCTTAAAAAAATTAAAATAAATAATTAAACAAATCAGCAATGGCACATCCAAAACGCAAGGTTTCTAAACAAAGAAGAGACAAAAGAAGAACTCACTATAAAGCAGTAGCACCTTCTTTGACCACATGCCAAACTACTGGTGCTGTACACTTACCTCACCATGCGTACAATGTTGACGGCAACTTGTACTACAAAGGCAAATTAGTTATAGAAAACACTTCGATAGGTTAATTTTCTGAAAAATTTTTGTGCTTTCCATTGGTTTAAGTTTTAACTTAGACTGATAGAATTAAAAGCGTTTAGCTTAACCGCACAAAAGATTTTTTACTATGAAAATAGGTCTCGATATTATGGGCGGAGACTATGCTCCTAAAGCAATTGTTTTAGGAGCAATAGCGGCCCATCAATCCCTTACTCCCGATCAGCATCTGGTGCTTATCGGAGATACCCAGCAGATTAAACCTCTACTCGCCGATCAAGGATTCAATCCCGATCACTTCGAATATGTACATACCGAAGAAGTGATTGGCATGGGCGAACATCCCACGAAGGCCATCCTTCAAAAACCAAACTCAAGCATAGCCGTAGGCTTTCAACTCTTAAAAGAAGGCAAAATCGATTCGTTTGCCAGCGCAGGCAACTCTGGTGCCATGTTGGTTGGTGCCGTTTTTAGCGTTAAAACCATTCCGGGCATTATCCGTCCCTGCTTATGTACCATTGTACCCAAGCTGAAAGGCGGTACCGGTTTGCTATTGGATGTTGGCGCCAATGCCGACTGCAAGCCTGATACCCTGTTGCAATTTGGCATACTCGGCAGCCTTTATGCCGAAAACGTGATGCAGATCGAAAACCCAAAGGTGGCGCTGATGAATATTGGCGAAGAAGATGAAAAAGGCAACATGCTTTCGCTGGCCACTTTCCCTTTGATGAAAGAAACCGATCTTTTCAACTTTGTGGGCAATGTTGAAGGCCGCGACCTGTTTAACGACAAGGCCGATGTAATTGTTTGCGACGGCTTTACCGGCAACGTGATGCTGAAACTGGCCGAATCGTTTTATGTGCTGACCATCAAAAAAGGATTAAAGGATGAGTTTTTCGATCGTTTCAATTACGAAAACTACGGCGGAAGCCCAGTTTTGGGTGTGAATGCACCAGTATTGATCGGTCATGGAATTTCGAGCCCAGAAGCTGTAAAAAATATGATTTTTCAATCTAGAGACATGATCACTACCGGACTGGTAGGCAAAATACAAGCTGCATTCCAATAATTTAAACTTAACACAATGAATAAAATTCACGCTGCTATTACTGCGGTTCACGGTTATGTTCCAGATTATATCCTTACCAATCAGGAACTGGAAACCATGGTTGACACAAACGACGAATGGATTACGACGCGAACGGGCATCAAGGAGCGAAGAATATTAAAAGGCGAAGGCCTGGGCACTTCGGATATGGCTGTAGAAGCCGTAAACGGCTTGCTTAAAAAAAGAGGGATCACGGCAGAAGAACTAGACCTCATCATTTTCTGCACCACAACACCAGATTTTACATTTCCGGCTACAGCCAATGTGCTGGCCGACAAAATAGGCGCCAAAAACGCTTGGGGCTACGACCTGCAGGCTGCCTGCTCTGGCTTTATTTTTGGCCTAACCACCGGATCGCAGTTTATCGAGGCGGGCAAACACAAAAAAGTATTGGTAGTTGGCGGCGATAAAATGTCGTCCATCATCAATTACGAAGACCGTGCAACCTGCATCATTTTTGGCGACGGCTGTGGCTGCATACTGCTAGAGCCGAACGAAGAAGGCTTGGGCATACAGGATTCGATTTTGAGATCAGACGGTGCCGGAGGCAAATACTTGGGCATGAAAGCTGGTGGCTCGGTTAAACCTGCATCGCACGAAACCGTTGATGCCAAAGAGCATTTTGCACACCAAGAAGGTCAAACGGTATTCAAATTTGCCGTAACCAATATGGCCGATGTAGCTGCCGAAATCATGGAGCGCAACAGCCTGACTTCTGACGATGTAGCCTGGTTGGTGCCTCACCAAGCCAATAAGCGCATTATTGATGCAACAGCTTCACGGATGGGCGTTGGAGCCGAAAAAGTAATGATCAACATCGAGCGTTACGGAAATACCACCAACGGAACTATTCCGCTTTGCCTATGGGAATGGGAAAGCCAATTGAAAAAAGGCGACAACATTATTTTGGCTGCATTTGGCGGAGGCTTTACCTGGGGTTCGGTTTACCTGAAATGGGCTTACGGAGAATAACAATAAATTGAAAATAGGGAATAGAAAATAGGCATTCGATAAACCTGTATCTATGAACCCTTAGCTATTGCCTATTAGCTATTTACCATTAACTATTCTCTATTTAAAATAAAACAAAAAAACTATAACTTAGTTAATTCATAAGACACCAATTTTTTTAACATAACAACGAAAGAATGGATATTAAACAAATTCAGGAACTCATCAAATTTGTTTCTCGGTCGGGGGTAAACGAAGTTGCGATTGAGCAGGAAAACTTCAAAATTACCATTAAAACCAATCAAACACCTGTTTATGTAAACGCTGCAGTGCCTGCACCAGTAGCTGCTGCGCCTGTAGCACAGGCGGCCGCACCGGCACAACCAGCAGTAGAAGCCAAAGCTCCTAGTGCGCCAGCAGCCGAGGATACCTCAAAATACATCACCATCAAATCGCCAATGATCGGTACCTTCTACCGCTCATCTAGCCCAGACAAACCTGTTTTTGTAAATGTTGGCGACGAAATCGGTGCCGGCAAGGTAGTTTGTATTATCGAGGCCATGAAATTGTTCAACGAAATTGAGAGCGAAGTTTCAGGGCGCATCGTTAAGGTATTGGTTGACAATGCCTCGCCTGTTGAGTACGATCAACCTTTATTCTTAGTAGAACCTATTTAATCGTAGTGTCAAGATAAGGGGCCAAAAGATAGCCAGTGCAGCGCTTGTCTCACTTGGCTAGCCCAAATCTCTTATCTCAAATATAAAAGCATGTTTAAAAAAATATTAATTGCCAACAGGGGCGAAATCGCTTTGCGCATTATTCGTACCTGTAAGGAAATGGGCATCAAAACCGTTGCGGTTTACTCTACAGCTGATAGGGAAAGCTTACACGTACGTTTTGCCGATGAGGCTGTTTGTATAGGTCCGCCACCAAGTAAGGATTCTTACCTGAGCATCCCTAATATCATCTCTGCCGCAGAGCTGACCAATGCCGATGCCATCCACCCGGGTTACGGCTTCTTGTCTGAAAATGCCAAGTTTTCGTCGGTTTGCCGCGATTACGGAATTAAGTTCATTGGAGCGACACCAGAGCAGATCAATAGCATGGGCGATAAATCGTCGGCTAAAGAAACCATGAAAAATGCTGGCGTTCCTACTATTCCAGGCTCCGAAGGCTTGTTGGAGAGCGTTAAAGAAGGCATCAGAATAGCCAACGAAATGGGCTATCCCGTAATTTTGAAAGCTACTGCCGGTGGCGGTGGCCGCGGTATGCGCATTGTGTGGAAAGATGAAGATTTTGAAGCCGCTTGGGACAGTGCCCGTCAGGAATCTGGCGCCGCTTTCGGCAATGATGGACTTTACCTCGAAAAATATATCGAAGATCCGCGCCACATCGAAATCCAAATCATTGGCGACCAATATGGCAAAGCCTGCCACTTGTCTGAAAGAGATTGCTCTATCCAGCGTCGTCACCAAAAACTGGTAGAAGAAGCTCCTTCTCCGTTTATGACGCCAGAATTGCGCCAAAAAATGGGCGAAGCTGCCATTAAAGGTGCTTTGGCCGTAAATTACGAAGGTGCCGGCACCGTAGAATTTTTGGTAGACAAACACCGCAATTTCTACTTCATGGAAATGAATACCCGTATCCAGGTAGAGCATCCGGTAACTGAAGAAGTAATCAACTTCGACTTGATCAAAGAACAAATCAAAGTGGCCGCTGGCATCCCGATTTCGGGCAAAAACTATACACCCGATATGCATGCCATCGAATGCCGTATCAATGCCGAAGATCCGTTCAACAACTTCAGGCCATCGCCAGGCAGGATTACCAATTTCCACTCGCCGGGCGGACACGGTGTACGCGTAGACACGCACGTCTATGCGGGCTATCAAATCCCACCTAACTACGACTCGATGATTGCCAAGCTGATTTGTGTGGCTCAAACCCGCGAAGAAGCCATTTGCACCATGGAGCGTGCCTTGAGCGAATTTGTAATCGAAGGTATTAAAACCACCATCCCATTCCATTTGAAACTGATGAAAGACCCTAACTTTAGAGCGGGGAACTTTACCACCAAATTCATGGAAACATTCGAATTCTCAGAATAAAAAGGATTATGTCCAAATAATTTAATCTTTTCATAGATTTAAATCGTAAATACCATTCTATATCAAACAGAATGGTATTTTTGTTTACAACTATTTTCAATGAGCGACAATAAAGCAAAAGACCTGATCGATTCGATCAAAAACAAAGGAAAGAACCTAGAGGCCGAAATGTCTTTCTTCGACCATCTTGACGTATTGAGAAAGCACCTGTTGCGTGGCCTGCTCGTGGTAACTATACTGACCTGTTTTGCCTTCTACTTTTCCGATTTCATTTGGGCCGACATCATCATGATGCCAAAGAATCCAGCCTTTTGGACGTATCGCATGATGTGTAAGCTTTATGAAATGTTTCCTTCTGTGATTGGTAAGGAGTTTTGCATCCAAAAAATCGATGCAAAAATCATCAACACGGAAATGTCGGGCCAGTTTACCTTGCAAATGAACTCTTGTATTACCGCCGGTATCATTTTGGGTATTCCCTATTTGTTGTTCGAAATCTGGTTGTTCATTAAGCCCGCCTTGTTGGAATCCGAGCGCAAATCGGCCAGTGGATTTGTATTTTTTGCTTCTATTTTATTCTTCTTGGGCGTACTCTTCGGATATTACATCATCTGCCCGCTCTCGATCAACTTTTTGATCAACTTTACTGTCGATCCAAGCATACAGAACACTTTCACCATCGATTCCTATTTATCAACCGTATTGACCTTGACCTTGGGAACCGGCATCATTTTCCAGTTGCCGGTAATCATCTTTATCCTTTCTAAACTGGGTGTGATGACCCCTAAGTTTATGCGCAAGAGCAGAAGATACGCAGCCGTATTGATCTTGGTGGTAGCCGCCGTGGTAACCCCAACCGCCGATCCGTATACCATGATGATCGTTGCCCTGCCATTGTTCCTCCTTTACGAATTGAGCATCATGATCTCGGCCAGTATTGAAAAGAAAAAGCTAAAGGCCGAAAAAGATCTCTATAAGGCTTAGTCTTTAAAAGCCAGATGTTAAACAGACTTTATAAACTATACCGCGATCTGCTAACGGCAATACGTCGCAACAAAAAATTTACGCATAAGCTCCATAATTCTATCTAAATTTGAGAATGGCTACAAACCAAAAACTAAAAATTGCGATTGGCGCAGACCACGCCGGTTTTGAATACAAGGAAATGCTCAAAACCTACCTGTCAGATTACGAAGTAAAAGACTTTGGCACCTACAGTGCAGATTCGGTCGACTATCCCGATTTTGCGCACCCAGTGGCATCGGCAGTAGAAAGCAAGGATTTTGATTTCGGAATTTTGGTTTGCGGCAGTGCCAACGGCGTAGCCATTACCGCCAATAAGCACCAACAGATCAGAGCGGCCATCTGCTGGGAGAAGGAAATTGCTGCGCTGGCCAGACAGCATAACAATGCCAATATCATCTGCATTCCGGCAAGGTTTGTATCGACAGAATTGGCTAAAGAAATGGCAACTACTTTTTTAAATACGCCTTTTGAAGGAGGCCGACACGAGAAAAGAGTGGATAAAATAGCTTGCTAACAATTATTTATAACAACCCAAACCGTAGGCCGATGAACTGTAGGCCAAGGTAGAACTTAACCAAAATGATGAAAAAACAATTTCTATACACCGGGCTGGCAGTCATGCTGAGCCTGAGTGCGGTAGCGCAACAAGACCAGAACGCTATCAAATTTGGCCAAACCATCAATGCGCAACGAGGCAGGGCACACTTGTCTATCTTAGCCTCCGATGAGTTTGAAGGCAGAGAAACAGGCAAAAAAGGTGCTTGGATGGCCGCAGACTACATCAAAAAGCAATTCCAAAGCTTTGGACTGAAAGGACCTGTTAAAGAAGGCAACGACCCTTATTTCCAAAAAGTTGATTTGGTTACTTACGATTTGACTTCTAGTTCACTTTCGATCAATGGCGTAGCTAAACAAAAAAACAAAGATTTCTTGATCTCAAACGGCGCTGTAGGAATCAATGGTCTAGATCTTAATGCAAATGAAGTTGTTTTTGCAGGTTATGGTCTTACGAGAGATGGTTACAATGATTTCGACGGTATCAATGTTGAGGGCAAGGTAGTGATGGTATTTGCTTCTGGAGACCCTAGTGGCAAACCTGCAGAAGGCGACGCAGCAAATCCTCGTGCTATGATGATGGCTAGATCAAAAATGATGGCAAACATCGGTAAAAACAAGCCAAAGGCAATTTTATTGATCGATCCCAATTTTGACAAAACACCTGAGTGGATGAAAGCCGCTTCGGCAAATGGCCGTATCATGCTGAAAAACGCCGCCAGCGCAAAAGCTTTGGAAAGACCAATTCCTTATACCACCATCACTATTTCTCCAACATTGGCAAACGAAATATTGAAAGCTGGTTCAACTTCTCTTGCAGCAGTAGCTCAAAAAATCGCAGAAACTGGGAAACCAGCTTCTCAAGTACTGAACGTATCGCTTGTAGCAAACGCCACCAAAAAAGAAAACGCTCACCGTGGCGAGAACGTATTGGGCTTCTTAGAAGGATCTGATCCGAAATTGAAAAATGAAGTATTGGTCATTACTGGCCACTACGACCACATTGGTTTGGTGCAAGATCCTAATGCCAAAGACAAAGTAAACAACGGTGCCGACGATGATGGTTCGGGTACTACCGGCGTATTGTTGATGGCAGAGGCCTTCTCAAAAGCTAAAAAAGCAGGCAAAGGTCCAAAAAGAAGTATCTTGTTCATGACCGTAGTAGGTGAAGAAAAAGGGCTTTTGGGTTCTGAATGGTATTCAGAGCATCCGGTATTCCCTGTTGAAAATACGATTGCCGATTTGAACACCGATATGATTGGCCGTGTGGGCGAGCCTTATTTGGGCAAACCAGACAGCGCCAACTATGTATATTCTGTAGGCTCTTTCAAATTGAGTACTGAACTAGGCAAAATCGCTGAGCAGGTGAACGATACGTATACCAAAATGAAGCTGGATTACAAATTCGACGATCCAAAAGATCCTCAACAGATCTACTATCGTTCAGATCACTATAATTTTGCCAAACTGGGTATACCTGTTATTTTCTATTACGATGGCATGCTAGAGCAGGATTATCATCAGCCTGGCGACGAAATAAGCAAAATCAATTTTGACTTGCTGGCCAAACGTGCACACCTTACCTATTACATCGCTTGGGAACTAGCCAACAGGGCTAACCGACCAGTGGTTGACAAAAACGCAGATGGCACGCCTAAAACCAAATAAGGCATTATAAAACTTCAAAAAATCCCGGTAGCAAAAACTATCGGGATTTTTTGTTTGCAATATTCTTAAAAAGGATTATTTTTAGAATAAAACCGAAAAACCATGAAAAAATTAGACCGATCAGAAATGAAAAAAATTCTAACTGGAGTTGCACCAGCAGACTGCTGTACTTACATTTGGGGCGATAACGGATTGCAAGAAGATTGCGGTCATACTCCTTATGATGCAAAAAGTGTTGTAGCAATAGTAAATAGTTTAGGCTATGGCGACCTTGGGTGGGCATCTTGCAATGGTACTGTGATAGCAGGAGATATAATTCCTGTAAACCCATATTCTACAGTTTCATAGAGAATATTTACTCTAAGGACCCAGATAGATCGATCTATCTATCTGGGTTTTAACTTGGCAATAATTCATTTCTTGACGAGATATGCAGTCTCAACCGCATTAATTTTGGGTTTCAATTCAAATTTTATCAAGTACTTGTCATTTCGAGTATGAACTAGGAATCTATTGAGGTAAAGATATTTCACGTAGATTCTTCCTACTTACAGGACTTTGTTCAGAATGATAAATTGTTAAAAAAACAATTATGTTCTTGCTTTGAAACA
>JBCNPG010000076.1:0-8932 GCA_039593445.1 Pedobacter sp. | reverse complement strand
ACTTTAAGCTCTCCTTTAAAGACGAGGATGCGGCCTTTAAGGAAGTATCGGGCATAGCCAAAGAACTGGGCGTTGAGGAAGTTGCTTCAGGTGGAGAAAACCGCTTCAAGTACAAGTTGCCCACGGTGGTAACCGGGCAGAATCTGGTGCTGCGAAGGGCCATGATCCCAACGGGTTCCAAACTCATCGATTGGTGTGCCAGTACTTTAGACGAGGGCTTGTACAAGCAGGTAGAAACGAACGATGTCTCGGTAAGTTTGCTCGACGCCGATGGCAAGGTTTCCAAAATGTGGACTTTCCATAAGGCCTATCCGGTTAAGTACAATGTGTCTGACCTCAAATCGATGGAAAATGAACTGCTGATCGAATCAATTGAACTGGCTTATACCTACTTCAATGTATCGACAGCCCAATAAGTGCCAAACTCAATAGAACAGTTATGCCGATAGAAATCAGGGAGCTGGTCATCAAGACCGAAATTGTAGCCAATACCAAGAACAGCCAGTCGGCCACCAAAGGCAAAGAGCTGCAGCTGCTTAAACGACAGCTCATGGCCGAGCTAAAAAGGCTGATGGCCAGGCAGCAAAGCAACAATTTGTACAACAGATAACATACGTTTATGGAAGCAAGTTTAGAACTGTTGAAAATTACCGGCTATACCGATGCCGAATTTCAGAAGCCGTTTCAGGGCAATCCCTATTCGGTGATGATCAATCCCGAAAGCATTAAATGGGATCGCAGCATCGAGTACAACAACCAGCAGGCACCAGATTCGAGTTCTGGCTCGCAAAAATACCAAAGTACACCAAGCGATAAGCTGAGCTTTGATATCGTGATCGATTGTACAGGCATAGTCGATTCGAAAAGGATGGATCTTACGGCAGAAATAGAGGCCTTAAAAAACATTGTGTATACCTATAATGGCGATATCCACCGACCGAATTTTGTAAAGGTACAATGGGGCAAAGACATCGTTTTTAAGGGAGTGTTAGGCTCTTTCGATACTTCCTATACTTTTTTTAGGCCTGACGGAAGCCCTTTGCGCGCCAAGATTTCGCTTGCCTTTTCGCAGTATATCTCGGTCAAAACCTTAGAAAAGAAGCAGAAGAAAGCTTCGCCCGATGTTAGCCATTTGGTTACCGTGGTAGAAGGCATGAGCCTGCCACAGCTTTGCCAAAACATTTGGAACGATGATGCCAATTATGTTCAGGTTGCCCAATTTAACGACCTCAACAAATTCAGGAATCTGAAGGGAGTTGAGAAGTTGGTTTTTCCACCCCTAATCCAACCTTAGCCATGTCAGATTCAGTTGCTGGTGGTGCTTTGGCCACCTTTACGATCAAGATAGACAACAAGAACATCAGCGACGAGTGGGCGATCTATTCGGTGCATGTCCATAAACGCATCAACAAGGTTGCATCGGCTGGCTTTGTAATTCTCGATGGGCAATCAGATACCGGAAAGTTCGATGCCAGCTCTTCGGATGTGTTTTTGCCGGGCAAGGCGGTTACGATAGAAGCTGGTTATGATTCTAAAAACGAAGTTATTTTTAAGGGAATCATTACGCGGCAATCGATCAGGATTGATGAATTTATAGGCTCCTCGCTCGATATCGAATGCAGGGATGTAGCCATTAAAACAACTGTTGGGCGGAAAAGCTTAACCTATCAAAAGCAAAAGGACAGCGATATCATTTCGAAAATCGTTGGCAATTACAGCGGGCTAAGCGCCAAAGTAACTGCAACTACCACCACTTGGCCCCAGCAGGTGCAGCATTATGTAACCGATTGGGATTACATTTTGTCGAGGGCCGAAGTAAACGGCCTGTTGGTGGCTACCATTAATGGCGAACTGAATGTGTTTAAACCCGATGCTACAAAATCGGTGATGCAGGTTAAATATGGCGATGGACTAATGGAGTTTAATGCCGACCTCGATTCGGTTGGCCAGTATAGCAGCGTAAATGCCAGTACCTGGGACTTTAAAACCCAAACGGTGGTCTCGTCGGCTAGTAAATGCGATGTAGATGGGCCAGGCAACCTGTCGTCTAAAAAATTGGCTGCAGTGGTCGGGTTGGCCAATTATGAGTTGCAAAGTACGGCACCCTTTGAAAAAACAGATCTCGAAAATTGGTCGAAGGCCCAGTTGGTTAAAAGCGAATATTCAAAAATAAGGGGCGAAGCCAAAATACAGGGTACCAGTTTGTTAGAGCTTGGCAAATACGTTACCCTAGCTGGTCTGGGGAATCGTTTTAACGGCGACCACTTGGTTTCGGGCCTAAAACATGACATAGCCGATGGCAATTGGACCACCGAAATAAGCATAGGCCTTTCGCCTTTATGGTTTGTTGAAGAACCTGATGTAAGCGCTCCAACGGCCTCTAATCTGCTAACCGGTGCCCGAGGCCTCTTCAATGCAACCGTAAAGCAAATGCATGAAGATCCCGATTCGCAGTTCAGGATTTTGATAGATGTGCCCTTGATAGACAACCAGGGACAAGGGCTTTGGGCGCGGCTCTCCAATTTTTACTCCACCAGTGGTGCAGGCGCTTTCTTTTTGCCCGAAGTTGGCGACGAAGTTATCGTTGGTTTCTTGAATGAAGATCCGCGCTATCCGATTATCTTGGGTAGCCTGTACAGCAACAGCAAAATCAAGCCTTTTGAGGGCTTAACGCCTAACCAAAAAAACACAAAAAAAGCCATTGTTTCCAAATCGGGTATTTATATCCAGTTCGACGACGAGAAAAAAATATTTACCATCTCTACACCCGATAAGAACAAGATCATCCTCGATGATGAAAACAAAAAAATCACCATAGCCGACGATAACGGCAACACGGTCACGATGTCTGACGGTGGCATTTCGATGAAAAGCCCCAAAAACATTACGCTACAGGCCGATGGAAATGTGGCGATTTCGGGCAAACAGGGGGTTAAGGTAAGTTCAGATGCCGGCGATGTTGTAGTAAAGGGCATCAATGTAAAGCAAACAGCAACCACCGAATATTCTGTAGATGGAGGAATGAAGGCAACGGTACAAAGTTCGATGAACATGACCCTGCAAAGTGCAATGATCAACATTAATTAAAACGCGTATGCCACCAGCAGCAAGAATTACAGATTTTCACCAATGCCCGATGCAAACACCGGCTGTGGTGCCCGTTCCGCATGTAGGCGGACCAATTACCGGACCTGGAGCACCCAATGTGCTTATCGGAAAGCTTCCGGCTGCCCGGGTAGGCGATATGTTGGTTTGTGTAGGACCGCCCGATGTGATTACCAAAGGATCGGCTACTGTAAAAATCTGCAAAATGCCGGCCGCAAGGCTGGGCGACCAAACAGCACACGGCGGCCAGATCATGCTGGGCGCCATGAACGTAATGATAGGAGGATAAAAGTTGGCCGCTAACGAAAATAGTTTTTTAGGTTCTGGCTGGTCGTTTCCGGTTACTTTCTCTTTAGGCAACTATCGGGTAAACCTCAGTAGGCTAGAAGAAAATGTAAACGATTCGATCGATATCATTTTACAGACCAAAGTAGGCGAGCGGAACCTGAATGCCCAGTTCGGTTCGGGTTTGCAGGAATTTTTCTTCAGGCGCATGGACGAAAGCCTCAAAGGAGAAATCAAGGACGCGGTGACCAATGCCCTGTTGCATAACGAGCCCCGCATTACCCTAATTGATGTTGAAGTTGTTTTTGCCGACAAAAGCAATGGCAGGGTCGAAGTATTGGTTAAATACCGCTACAATACCACCAATACCCGGCATAATTACGTGTTTCCTTTTTACCTTAACGAAGGGACCAATCTGAGCTAATGGTTGCCGTTAATCCATATCGCTCACTGGCTTCTATAGAAAAGTCGCTCGCTGCCACCAGCCAATTGGTTGATGCCAGAACGGAGCAGGATTGGCTTTTCTTTTTGGGCGAGTTTGCTACATTGATTAATTTTTACGACCAAGACAATACCGTAAATGGCAATTGGGCTCCTTTTTTGCTGAAAGACCCCGTGTTTTTAGTGGCTGCCATCGCCAAAACCAAGGTTGCCGACCTCCATGCCATTTATTTTAAAACCAAAACCGCCTTGCAGCAGCTTTTTACCAAAGGCATTGAATTGGGTAAAATAGGCATAGGCATCAACGACATGCTGGAGCAGATTTTTCATGTGTTTGTGTACCTCAAAAGATGGATTTATTATCTGCACACTACTGTAGAAGAATACGAACTCAAAACCTATATCCTGCAACAGGTAGAAAAGGTATACAGCAAATATTTTTGGGCCATTTCATCGCTCAGGCAGGTCCTGTTTTCAACCACCATTATTCCCGGCATCAGCAAATTTGATCCTGGTAAACTCAATGCTTTCCAGGCACACGAGGAGCTGGTTTGGAAGAAGTACGAAAATAAGGAACCTTATTGGGAAGTTTTGAACCTTCAACATCCAATCAATGAAAACAGTCCAGAGGCGATATTCAAGTCCCTTGCCAAAGCTGGAGACGAGATATTTGTATTTTTTAACAATGTGGTGGTCCACGCGCAACAGGCCTTCGAAAAATTAAGTGGCACCAAGAGTACCCATCCAGACACCACGCTGCTGCGAAGTTTTGTGCATTTGTTAAAAATACAGCAAGCGGAATTGAACAAGCTTTCAGAAAAGCATCTCGATTTTTACTATCAAGATGTATTGCAACAAGTTGCCGAGCCGGCCAAAGCCGACCGGGTTTTTGTTTGTGCCGAACTTATGTCCACCGATTCGCTTGCTTGGCTACCACCAGCTACTGTTTTAGATGCTGGCACAGATGCCGATAAAAACCCGGTTTATTTTGCCAATACAAAGGGACTTTGGCTCAACCCCGCTGTAATTACTGACCTGCAGACCTTAACTAAAACTGCTGTTGGGGCACAGCAGGTCTCTTATTATTTAGGCAATATAACCGATCCAGGTACGCCGAAAAAAGATGCCGATAACCATTGGGTAGCTTGGAGACCATTCGAAGCGCCATTATCGGTGCAAACCGTAATGGGAATTGCCTTTGCATCGCCCATGTTGTTGCTCAAAGAGGGCAACCGCTTGGTTAATATCAGTATTGAATATAATGGACCATTGGATTTGTCCATTTTAGAAACGGCATCTTATGCGTTGAGTACGGCCACGGGTTGGCTCGAAATGGTGCCTAAGGTTGCAACGATTATTTCTAAGGGTCAGAACCAGCAATTGGAGTTACAGTTTAGCCTTTCACCCGATCAATCAGCCATCGAACCGATTTTAGATCAGGCTATTGACGGTTTTAAAGCAGATTGGCCCATGTTCAAAATCATGTTCCAAAGCTTTTCGCAAAGTGGAGCGCTAGGTAAGGTAATTGCTTTGGATATTGAAGTTGAGGTAAGCGGTATCAACAATTTGCAGCTGTACAACGATCACGGAGGAATTATTGCAAAGGCACCTTACCCCATTTTTGGAACAACGCCTCTATTGAGCAGCAACTTTTTGGTAGGCAGCAATGAGATTTTCAGCAAACCGCTCCAAAAACTAACCTTGGCGCTAAGTTGGGGCAACCTGCCAGATGATTTTGGCAGGTATTACGAGGCATATAACGACTACCTGCACCAAAAATGGACAGCTGTACAAAATCAAAAAAAAACTTGGTTAGGCAGGTTTTTTAGTTGGGTTAAAAGTTGGTTTGTCAACAACACAGACCTGTTTGAAGATCCTTTTTATAACGGAGGCTTTAAGGTCGATTTTAAGTTGCTCCAGGCCCGTTCCTGGTTGCCTGTTAATGCTGTAAGCGAAACCGACCCAACACATATCCCAGCCTCGGTACCCTTATTTGATGAAGATACGGATTTCAAGCTGCTCGACACTTCGCATTTTAGCTGCTGGCCAGATCCAGCTTTGCTGAAGCCCGATGCCACTTTACAGCTCCAGGCTCTTGCTTACACCGAAGAAAGCACCAATGGATTTGTCAAATTGCAATTGGCAGCTCCCGCTTATGGTTTCGGATCGGAACTTTATCCGGCCATCGTTTACGAACAAGCCTTAGCCAACGCAAGGCTCATCAACAAAAGACGCAAAAAGTTCGAAGAGCCGGCAAAAATTCCATTCGCCCCTTTGCTAAATGCTACTCAGGCTGGTTATACTGCCAAACAGAGCTATTTGTTTGATCCAAACAACAATGATGATCATCCTTTAGCCTGCTACCATTTCACGCCGTTTGGCAATTATTTGAGTTATGACCAAAAAAAGGGCAGGGTTAACCAAGGGTTTGCTTTTGGCACCGATAGTCAAACATTGCCCATAATACCTGAATTTCCTTACCAAGGATTTTTGTTTTTGCAGTTGCAAAATCTTTTGCCTACCAGCGCTTTGTCGATATATTTTGAAGTAAAACCTCAATTGTCGAATAAATGGCCTTCGTTGCCACTTTCATGTTTTTATTGGAGCGAAACGGGCTGGCAAACTCTTGAAGTGGTAGCCGATGGCACCAACAAGTTAAATACTTCTGGCGTTTTGCAGGTAAAAATCCCCGATACGATTACTGTACAAGCCAATGCCATGTTGAAGGGCAGTTTTTGCATCTGCTTGGCAACAACAGAAGATCCGTCGTTGTTTGCCGAGGTTTGTTTGGTTAAAACCAATGGATTTGAAGCCGAAAGAATGGCTGGTAGCTGGCAAACCCTAAACGAAGTGCCATTATTACCCGTCAACACTATTTTACAGCCTAAGCAGAAGTTCCCGGCCATTAAATCACTTATTCAGCCATTTTCTTCATTTAGTGGCCGTGCGGCCGAAGAAGCCACCATGATGAACAAGAGGATTGCTAAAAGGCTAAAGACAAAAGACAGGTTGAGAAGCACTGATGATTGTCTGTTGCTGATCAAAAGCGAATTTCCAGAAATATTTTATGCCAAGGCTGTTTATAGCCAGCTTACCCGGCAAACCATCATTTATCTGGTGGGCAAAGCCCAAACCGGCTCAGTAGCCAATGCCTTGTTGCCTGCTGTTGCACCTGCTTTGGTTAAGGATATTCAGCGTTATGTAGCACAGCGCAGTTCGGCGTTCACCGCTATCAGCGCCCAGCCTTTTGAAATCCAGTATCTCCTGGTTGCTGCCAAAATCAGTATTCGCGAGGGGTTTGAGCCCAGTCTCATGCAGGCAAGCATTGGCGCTTCGCTCAACCGCTATCTATCGCCATGGGTAGAGAGCAATACTGAACAAATTACCATCGAAGAACCCATTAGCATAGCTCAAGTGGTCAATTTCATTCAAAACATCGATGGAGTTGTGGGGGTAACAGCTACATCGCTCCAAACCTGGTTAGCCAATGAAGATAAAGCTCAGCAAACATGCCAAAGCGTAAGCCCGTTAAAGGCGAGCGCCATCATTGTCCCTTGTTTAAAACACCTGTTAAAATGTGAGGTCAAGCTATGAACGAGATGCACTATATCTTGAATGCCCCGCCGCCTTTGAGCCAGAATTTCAAGCTGCTTAAAGACGAAGGGCTCCGCTATATCCAACAACATGTAGATACGGAGTGGACCAATTTGAATGATAGCGATCCGGGCATCACTATTTTAGAGCAGTTGTGTTTTGCCCTAACAGAGCTGGGCTATTGCGCTAATTTCGAGATTGCCGACATCCTTACCAAGGCATCGGGCCAGTTGCAGGTGGCCGACCAGTTTTATAGTCCCCAAGAAATCCTGACCACAAGCCCCATTACCTTAAACGATTACAGGAGATACCTGATCGATCTGATGCCTGCTCTTCGAAATGTACAGGTTTTTGCGTTACACCCTTCGGCCTTTGCACAAGGCGTTTACAGCGTTTACCTGCTCCTTGACGAAACTATTCGATACGATGCAAAATCGGTTTGTAACGAGGCCTATTTTGCCTTGCAGCAATGCAGGAATATTGGCGAAGTATTTCTGATGCCACAAGTAATGTTGCCAAAACAACACTTTATTACGGGCACCATTGTAATCGAGCCAGCAAAGAGCCAACAAGAGATATTGGCCAATCTAGACAGGCGAATCGCCGATTTTATCTTTCCAAAGCCCACACAACAAGGCCATAAAAACCTAAGCGAACAACAAATACCAAGCAACAAGATTTTTAACGGACCGCAATTGGCCCATGGTTGGATTTTGGACGAAGATTTGGGCAATCACCAAACCACCTTGAGCCTGGTCGAGCTGATGCAACTGATTGAAGGCACAGAAGGGGTAGCTTCGGTAAGCGACCTGCAATTAGATGGTTTGGAAAACCTTCTGGCTATTGCCGAAAATGCCTATTCGGTAATTAAAATAGATTGGCAACAATCGCTGGCCCATGGATTGACCATCGAGGTGAAGGGAAGGCCTTTGGCTTTAGCCAATACGGTACTTGAACTCGACCCAACCGCAAGCCTACAGGGTAAAGTTAATCCCATTGTTGTAGCAGATACTCACGAAATTGATGGACTGCCTGAAAGCAAATTCAGGGATATTGGCAGTTATTATTCTATCCAAAATACTTTTCCCGAAATATATGCCGTTGGTCACGATGCCATCATGAACAATGCCACGCCATTTCAGATCGCCCAGTCTAAACAACTTAAAGGCTATCTTACGCTTTTTGACCAGGTACTGGCCAACCAATTTGCGCAACTGGACAATATCGGTACTTTGTTTTCGTTTAAGAACGCACAAACCGCCTTGCCGGCCGATCTGGAAAATTTTTATGCCCATCAAAGCCTCACGATCCTGTTCGGATGACAAGCCTGCCTTGACGTCGGCCGCGTGCCGATCGTCGAACTGCTGCGTGACGGACAGGAGATCGTGGTCCAGGTGGTGAAGGACCCGATCGGCACCAAGGGCGCGCGGCTGTCCACCCATCTGTCGATCCCGTCGCGCTACCTGGTGCTGCTGCCGCATGCGCGCACCCTGGGCATTTCCGCGCG
>JBCNPG010000075.1:0-9065 GCA_039593445.1 Pedobacter sp. | reverse complement strand
CTGGGCTGGGCGACAGCATTAAAGCAATGCCCTGGCCATGTCCATTGTTTTGCGTGCTCAACCAGCGCTGCAGAAATTCGGCCTTCGTATATTCTATCAGTCCCTTGCCCGGATCGGCAATGTAATATTTGCCTCCTTTGATTTTACGCAAAACAACAAAGTGGTTTTGGTTCCAATGCAGAATGGCCGGAAGTTCGGCTTCAGCCAGTTGCTCTACGCTGAGCCTGCTGCCCATGGTTCTGAAGCCGATTTTTTCGGCGGCTTCGCTAATGCCCAAAAGAGAAACGCCTTCTTTGTTTATTCCGCTAATATCTCTCAGTTTTTGCAGGCTAAAGTTTTTACCATAGTACTTTGCTACCATGCGCAAACAGGTAGGACCGCAGTCCATCTGATCGGGTTGTTTATAGAATTGGAATTTTTTCAAGGTAGTTACTTGGTTCTTGGATAAGGCAATGAATATTTACGAAGCGAAAAATTAAGCATTTTTTGTATTGTCTATGCACAAAAGCACTAAATATTATCAATTTTTTTGGGCTTTATATAGCTAACAGAATCAGAAAGCCTACATCAACAGCAAAGCCATGCCCGCTAGGCATGGCTTTGTAGATGCGGTTATACCTCTACTGGAGCATCAGGGTTATCGATGCAGCCAACCGGACCAGAAAATCCATGTGAGGCACAGAATGAAACGCCATCCTGCCAAGTGTTGCAACAAACATTGGTATAATGTGTTTCAGACCAATCTGAACTATTTACGCACACCACGTACTTTGTACAAGGGACATTCCCGCCTCCCCCAGTTATTTTTTTCAACTGAGCTTTGCTCAATAAATTCACTTTTTTCATGATTTTTAAGTTTTAGTTTTACTGAATAGATTTGCGACCGGTCAAGCCTGGCCTGCTTCGGCTACAGCACTTTACGCTGCTATTAGGCATAGGCAGTGCGTTTACAAGCTGTTGACTTTTTTACGGTCCTTCAACCGATTTGGTTCCAACCAGGCAGCCGGGAATAAAAAAATCAAAGGATCAGTGTATCCACCAATCCTTTGCAATTTTTATTGTGCTGTTAGGGTACAAACACCCATATCGCAGAATTCTGGAGAACACCAGTTCAGGCAGAAATTATAATTGTGTATTCTGCAGTTTCCGTCCTGGTCTACAATCATGGGTCTCCATGCAGGATCTTCGCAGTTTGCCATTTCTGGGGTAATGCCACCCAAAACATTTTTCATTTCAGCTTTGCTCAGTAAGTTCTTTCTTTTCATTGTTTGAATATTAACTTTGGTTGTAGGTTCTGTAGCCCCTCCACGCTGGGCTACCGACGGCGATGCCGGTAAACGCCGGCACTCGTTTTGGGGCAGTTTCGTTTGCAACCGGCTGCCCCATTTTGTACAAAAGTTTTATCTCTCTTCGCGTTGAGCCGAATGTTATCTTGCCAATAAAAGATAGGCCTTCAAGTACCAGTCGGGTTATTAGGCCAATAGGTATTTAATATCCTCCAAACGGTAAGGCTCTGGCAACTTATAACCGTTGATTAAAATGGTTGGTGTATAGGCAATTTCAGCCATATCACACCAGGCCTTCTGTTTTTCGGTTACCTTGTCCATTTCTCCGTTAAAACTGATTGGAAATTTTTCGGCCCATGTTTCATATTTTTTAGGACTTTGCGCATACCAATCGTTCAGGGCTTTTTCTACTAATTTTGGATCGTTTAAAGTAGTCAGTGCGCTTACATGGCGCGAAACTTTGGTTCTGGCATCGTCATCGTGGTTGGCAGTAGTGAAAATGATCTTAAGCTGCAGGTCATCGCGATAGCTTAGCCACTCGTCTATGGTTTGGTGGGCTTTGGCACAAGGTCCGCAGAAAGGATTGCTTACCATGGTGATTACAATTTCAGCTTCCGGATTGCCCAGCACAACCGGCATCAATTCGTTCGGAACAGCGTAACGTGGCTGGTTTTTAAGCACCTGTTCAAACAGTTCGCCATTGTATTTGAATTTTTTCAACTGTTCTTTAAGTGGCTTAAATTGGGCTGAACGGGCCAAAAATGGCTTGATAAAAGCCCAAGCCAATATAGGCAACAGGAAGCTAACGGCCGTGGTCAGGATGACTTGGGGCGTAAGCTGAAGCGCATAAGCAGAAGGAGCAAAAAAGAGGGTAAAAAATTCTAGCCATAGCACGGCCTGCACGCTGCAGCACAACACACACCAATTCTTGTTCTTATATTGATAGCCGATGGAATAGATGGTATAAGGCAACGAAAATACATTGAGCCAGGCAATGATGGACAAGCTGGCCGGATTAGTCAACAAGGCAAGAAAAGAGCCCGCAAAGTAAAAGAAACCTACTTCGCTCCAGCTTAACCAGCTGGTTACCTTAGCGGCATCAGACCTTAAAATGGCATTGCAGTTATTCTTATCGCCTAGGCTGCACAGGTTTTGGATCAGTGGATTATTCGCGTCAATGCTATGCATCAACAGCAGTACACCCACTACAAGTCCGATCAGTTTGATCAACAGCACCAAGCCAAAACTCCATTGTAGCGTCTGGTAATCGATGCTCAACAAAACAGCACCAATAGCAACCAATAGCAGCGCCGGAATTTTGATGTTGTTAAAACTTTCCTTTAATGCCTGCGCTTTGTAATTGGGCTCTATGCTTTCTTCATTGGGTTCGGCATGCAAGACCACGCCGCTCCATTTTTTCAGGAACTCCTCCTCAGGCATTATCGCCTGATTATGCTTTTCGTTGCTGTAGGTGACCTGCCCATTTTTAATGGCATGGACAAGCATAAAATTACCACCATTCATGGCAGAATGTGCGATGAATGGAAATTCGAGCTCTTCTACCGAATAATCTTCCTTCGCAATTTTGTAGGCCTGGTTTGGAATATGCCATTCGGTTAAGCAATCGCTAATAGCCAAAAGGCTGGGATATTCTGGGTGGTCTTCCAGAGCTTGCTGCAAGCCATCGTTGGTAAATTTTACTTTGAGCTTTTTAAGGAACAAGGCGGTTACGGCCACAGCATTAGCCTGGCTTGCTGAAGAAAATAGAGTCATAGTATAATTTGTATCTGGTTAATTGTCCTTATCTAAAAACAACATCCTAATTTAAAGATCGAAAGCGACGTTTCCTAAGGCTTTGGCTTTCTGATGTATCACATTAGGAAAGTCTCGGTGGATCGAGACTTTCACTTTGTTTCTTAGCCAACCAATGCGGGCATCAAGCCAATACTGGTTTAGCTGGCGAGACTAATCTACATAAGGCATATCGCAGCCATAAGCCGAGCCCGAAGGGCAGAACATGCCTGCTTCGGCCAAACTGCTGCAACATGCATAAAAATACGAATGGCCATCGCCAGAACCTCCATTATCAATGCAGATGACATAGCCTTTGCCTCTCGCTGCGCAATAGCTTGGATCGCCACCTGGGGTTTCTGGAGGCAGGCCGCCACCCAATACTTTCTTAAGTTCAGCTTTGCTGAGTTGGTTCACTTTTTTCATGTTTAGTTTTTAGTTAAGTAATTCATGCATCCCGATTACGCTTGGGCTGCTTCAGCGGTGCCGGTTAAGCCGCCACTCCTTGGTCGTCGTGCTTTCATTTGCCGGTAAATAATACCGGTTTAGGTTTCACCTAAAAATACCTGTTGTAACCCATATATTTTGTTCATATTTTTTACATTTCGGGTTTTCTTTTGCTAAGGCCCAATTGCTTAACAAAAGCATCTTTTTATTTCGATTTATCCATTGGCACGATAATAGCCATATCTCACGAAGTAATTAAGCCAAGGAAGACCATGAAAACTGTACATTACTTTTTCCTGCTTTGTGTATTGAGCATAACATACAGCTGTACCAAACTCAATTCCGACCATCCGCAGGCAAACATGGCAGACGAGCATGCCACCAACCTGAATTCTAAATCGATTCTGCATTATGCCGATTCCATAGATAACACCTTTGCCCAGCTTTCAAAAAACACCAGCTTAGTTTACATGCTGGGCGATCTGTCTTTTTATGTAGACAAATACAGCCATAATGGCCAAACCATTGTTTTGGTCGAACACGGCTACAACGGCCTGAGCAAGAACACTAAAAAATATTATTTCAGAAACGATAGCCTGATTTTAGAAACAGTTAGGAATGAGCTTGGCAGCGACAATGGAACGGTTTGGAAAGATACCCGCACCTATCTACGCAACAATACCATCTTTAAGGTAGAAAGCCGTACGGCTTCGGCTGAAGCGGCAATCAAAAACCTGCCTTATATCGACCTCCCTCTAAGCGAAGCCAATATTTCGGATCATAGCTATCTGGAGAAGATCAATACCTTGAACCATATTTTAAGTGGCACAGACAAATTCGACATGGTATTTGAAAACATTACTACTTTTCCCGATTCGAGATACATCATGCTCAAAAGCAAGCTACAAAACAGCTATACTGCCAGTATTTTGGTCAAGGAAAAGGATGCGCTCATCGACAGCCTGTTAAACAATCCCATCGATTTTAAGGATCAAAAGCTAAATCTTAAATGGACGGTTCAAGACCAGGAAGCCATTTATGTTCCGGTTGCCAGCCAAACTTCTGCCAAAGGGTTAAATAGATAGGTATTTCCATTATCAAGGCAAACACACCTGTAGCGCTTGCGTATACGTTCGCCCTTTTTAAACTTACGGCCATCTTTAAGCACAAAAACAGTATGCAGCGGCAGTTCTTCCACCCTGGTGGTGGCTAGGGTGGCGTCATATTTTCTCAAAGCCCTGGCCAGGCTTAAATCGGTACAGCTTGAAGCGGCTGGATTGTCCAGGTAATTGATAATGGTGTGGTGGATGTCGGCTGGGAAAACCTGCAGATCAAAAAAAGGCTTCATCATCCTTTTGAAGTTGTACTTCCACTCCGCCCCGTGAGGCTTTACCTTGCCTTTGTGGTCGTTCCAGGTGAGGAGGTGAGCAAATTCATGTACGGTAGTAACCAAAAAAGCATAGGGATTAAGGCCATTGTTGACTGAAATCTTATGACCCTTGCCCTTAAAAGGGTGTCTATAATCGCCGAGCTTGGTACTTCGGTCTTTCGAAATCTTAAACTCGCACTGGAAATAGTCGATCCATTTGGCGATGATAGGCGCCGCCGAAACAGGCATATATTGTGCTAGAACCTCTGTTTTATCCATTCTCTACCGTTCTTCTCTACTGTGAGATTATTTTGATGCAATTTATCAAATCAAAAGGTGAAAGGCAAGCGGAAGAGAAAGTGTAAAGTTGAAAGTATAAGGTTGAAAGTATTGGGTTGAAAGGCTAAAGGCTATTGTATCCGGTCTAATTTGTGCCATCATCCCTACTTCTCATCCGCACACTCAAAACTATGCCTTACTTGAGCAGCTGATAGGCAATGAGGCTGGCTACATAAGCCATGGCCGTCATATAAACCAACTGGATCACCGGCCAGCGCCACGACTTGGTTTCGCGGTAAACGATGGCTACGGTACTCATGCATTGCATGGCAAAGGCGTAAAAAAGCATGAGCGACAAGCCGGTGGCGAAAGTAAATATCGGCTCTCCTGTATCGGGGTTTACGGCGCCACGCATTTTATTGCGGATGGTCGTGGTTTCCTCATCGGCATTATCTACACTGTAAATGGTAGACATGGTGCCTACAAAAGCCTCGCGTGCGGCAAATGAGGTGATCAGCGCAATGCCTATTTTCCAATCAAAGCCCAACGGCTTGATCACCGGTTCGATGGTTTGCCCCAAAATACCGGCATAAGAGTTTTCCAGTTTCTCGGCGGCCTTATCTCTTTCCATTTCGGCCAGCTTTACACTATCGGTAGCTGGTGTTTCAATCGCAGCATATTTGGTTTCGATGGCTTCAAATCGCTTGGCAGGCCCATAAGTAGCCATTACCCACAATACAATAGAAATGGCTATAATGACCTTACCGGCTTCGAGTACGAATGTTTTTGATTTTTCGTACATGGTATAAAGCACGTTCTTCCATCGAGGCATTCTATACACCGGCAATTCCATAATGAAATAAGATTTCTCTTTGGCCTTGATAATGAACTTCATTACCAGCGCCACTAAGATGGCCGCCGCAATACTGATCAGGTACATTAGCATCAATGCCAAGCCCTGCTTATTGAAAACGCCCAATATCCTTTCGTTTGGCACCACCAGCGAAATAAGCAAGGTATAAACCGGCAAGCGGGCCGAACAGCTCACCAATGGCGTAACCATGATGGTAATGATGCGGTCTTTCCAGTTTTCGATGTTACGGGCACTCATGATAGAGGGCACCGCGCAGGCAATACCACCAATCATAGGCACGACCGATTTGCCACTCAAACCAAACTTGCGCATGATCTTGTCCATCATAAAGGTTACCCTGGCCATGTAGCCGGTATCCTCCAAGATGGAAATCAGTGCAAATAGAATGGCAATCTGCGGGATAAAAATAACGATGCCTCCCAAGCCGGCTACAATACCGTCTAAAAACAGGTTCGTTAACACGCCAGCCGGCAAATGCGCATGGCCAAAATCGGTTAGCCAGGCGAAACTGCCTTCAATCAGGTCCATGGGATAGGTAGACCAAGAGAAGATGGCATTGAAGACGAAGAAAAGGATAAGCAGGAAGATTGCGAAGCCCCAAACGCGGTGGGTTAATATCGAATCAAGCCTATCGGTGATCTTAAATTTTTTGGCCGCGCCCAAGTCTATGACCACATCGCTTAAAATGGTACTGAGATAACGGTACCTGGCTACGGTTTCGGCGCCTTGTATTTTAGACGATTCAAAGCCATGCGCCTGTTCTATCTGTTCTATTTCCTGCTGTTGCTGCTCATTGAAAAAAGCCAGGTGCTCATGCTGATGCAACACCTGCAGGGCATAATAGTCGTTTTCGGTATTGATCTTCGCCTTGATCGCTTCGATGGCTTCCGGCGCAAATTGCTTCGAATCGATGCTGGCCAGCTGCGTACTGATACGCGTGGTATTGGCAATGGCTTGCTTAAGCTTATCGACACCTTCATTCTTCCTGGCCGACATGGCCACTACCTGAATGCCCAAGCGCTTAGATAGCTTGTCAACATCGATATTGATGCCTTCCTTCTTGGCCATATCAGTCATGTTCAAGACCAAAAGCATGGGCAGGCCCAAATCGGCCACTTGCGAGCAAAGCAATAGGTTACGGCGCAGGTTGGTTGCGTCGGCCACCAGCACCACTATATCGGGATGCATTGGGTCGTTCTTATCGGCCAGAACCTGAAAAACGATGCTTTCGTCTTTGCTTTTAGGGTACAAACTATAGGTACCCGGCAAATCGATAATATTGGCTGTTTGGGTTGAGTTGAGTTTGCTCAGGCCGGTCTTCTTATCCACGGTTATCCCTGGAAAATTTCCGATCTTCTGATTTAATCCCGTCAAGAGATTAAAAAGTGTAGATTTTCCCGTATTGGGATTACCAACAAGTGCAACTTTTATATCGACCAAAATATTACTGTATTAGGATAACTGATGCTTCGCTTTTGCGCAAACAAAGTTGATATCCCGCAACACGGATAGCCATGGGGTCGCCTAGCGGGGCAAAGCGCTCCACTTCGACCACCTCTCCTGGCAAACAGCCCATTTCCATTAGCTTTACAGACATTTCTAGGTCGGTAAATGCTACGATGGTTCCTCGTTCTCCTGGGTTTAACTGCGAAAGCTTCATTATTTGAAATTATGGGCGCAATTTACCCTTTATTTGTAATAATTCCAAATAAGCTTTCGTCAAAATCTCATGATACTCGGCGCTGCCGCGGCCGCAGGGGCGCCGAACTTCCTTAAGCGATAGGTCAAGCCCAACAAAAAGTACCTTCTCATGCCCAGATTTACGCTTTCAGTCACATAGATCTCGTTGGCAAACCTCGAAGTATTACGGCTATTGTTGAACACATCTGATACGGTTGCCTTTAGGCTCAATGCCTTTTTCATGAACAACTTTTCGAAACTTATGTTGGCCAAGTGTATGGTATTGTTGTTGGCACCCAATGCAATGTTCGAATTATAGGAAAGGTTGCTCTGCAAGGTAAACCTCAAATCGTAAGGCAGGGCCGCATTTAAGCTCAGGTTGTTGTAAACAGAAGTAAAACTGTTATCGGGCAGGTTATTGTAATTATAGCTCAAATCGCGCTTGTTGTAGGTGATGCGGTTAAAGAGCTGGAGGTCTGAACCAATGGCATAATTAATACCGAAGCCAACATTATAGGAAGTCGAATTTGAACTTACTATACCATTATTAAGGAACGAGATGTTATGGCCATAATAGAGGTTGAAGCTCGGCGTGAAGGTAAGTCCGAGGCTTTTGGCCCTGATGCTTCCACCCATACGGGCACTTAAGCTATAGCTTCCGCTAACATTGTCATAAAAAGTGGTTTGTATACCTGTTTTCGTATCAAAAACCGAATTGTTCATGATCTGATCGTCATAGCCATAATAACTGGCCCCAAAATTTAGGCTGCTGCCCGAAGTTGGGTTGAACCGGCTATAAGAGAAGCTTGCGCTGTTTTGTTTGGACGGTTTAAGGTTCGGATTTCCGGTCGTAATTTGTAATGGGTTTGAATTGTCGGTTATGGGTTGCAGTTGCGAAATGCTCGGCGTGCTGACATAGCGACTGGCATAAACCGTCAGGCTAGAGGTCTTATTAATTTTATAAGAAACGAACAGGTTAGGTTGTACCCAGCTGTAATCGTTGGTTACATGAGCATTGTTCATGAGGTTGTTTCCTTTAAGTGCCACAAACTTCTGCTCGGCATTTAGGCTCATGGTCAGCTTATCGGTTGGATTATAGCTTAGCCTCAAACCGGCTGTATGGCTTTCGTTAAAGTTTTCCAGGCTGCGCGAGAGATCGGGATTGATCAGATCATAGCGCGTGCTGGCCGTATTATAATCGTACACCATACGTTCAACTACATCTTCCCTTTTGTTATAGCTGTAAGAGCCGCTCAGGTTGAGCTTTTTGCTCAAAGGTTCCGAATAATCGGCTCCAAGTCCGTAACCCGTTACATCGCCTGCCTGATCAATCAGCTGG
>JBCNPG010000074.1:0-9140 GCA_039593445.1 Pedobacter sp. | reverse complement strand
GATGGCAAAAGCCGATTCGTTCTTGGCCAGGTCTATCTTGGCACCGATGTAGAAGTCGTCGTTGCCGATCTTGAGCTTTTCGGGGTCTATCGTAACCGCTTTGGTATCGTTGTTGTAATGGGCTATCAAAGTGCCTTCAAGCGCTTTGTCTTTCAGGAAACTACCTTTTCGGGTGTTAAAGGCAAAACTTTTGATCATCGTTTTGAGTTTGAGCTTGCCGTTCCAGCCCGAATCCGGATAATCGATTTTGCCGTTTAGTTCATCTACCAAAAAATGGAAGAGCTTAAAACGGCGCTGGTTGTCTATCACCAGGTTTACGTTGTTAAAATCAACCCTTTTGATCTGAAAGTCCTTTTGTTCTTTCTTATCGTTGCTTTTGGGCTGTGCTTTTGATTTGAACATGCTGGTATTGCTGTAGCCCGTGCTATCGGTATAAAGGTAGATGCTTGAGTTGTTGATGCCGATTTTGTTGATCTTGATGCTTCCCGCAATGAGCGAAAAGATATTAAGCGATACGTCGATGTCATTGGCATTGAGCAGGTCGTGCTTATGCTGGCTCCACAAACTATCCCGTAGTTGCACTTTTTTAAGCGATACCGATACGCCGGGAAAGCCTTTGAGCAAGGTGGTTTCCATGCTGCCTACATTGATCTTGCCATTCACATTCGAGTTGAGTTGCTTGAGAATAGTAGCCAGTATGCTTTTGTTGTTATGGTTGATGTAGTAAGCCGCACCCAACCACACCAAAATGATCAGGACAAAAAATGCAACCAATACCCTAAGCGAAATTTTGAGCCAGCGAGACATAGATAGATTTGTTGATTTAATTGAATATAAACAAAAATATCTATAAAATGTTTAAGCGCCAGCCGGAATTGAAGCAGCCTTAGGCGCTCAGTTGTTCGGCAAAGATGGATTTGTGCCAGCTGTTTTCCAAAGGCACTTCCCATTTTTCTTCCAGTTCGGCCAGGTTTTGGACCAGGTTGTTGAACACGATGGTTTGCGGGCCTATTTTTTTAATGCTGATCAAGGTTTCGAAATCTTCCTTGGTGTTTACATAAACCTGGTCGTCGAGTTTATAGGCCATGTTAAAGCGGTCAAAAAGATCTACGCCATAGGCGTTTTCGATTTCCTTGATGAGGCGTACCGATGAATCGATCGAACAACCGGTTGCCGAAGCGCTGTCCTGGTCAACGATCAAAATAATAAAAAATCCATAACGAATTTCTGCCTTTGCCTTAAGCTGATGTCCATGTGCAGCCCATTGCGCAGTAAACGCATCCAGCTTTTGCTGGATTTCCTGGGTTTCCTTTTCGCTAAACTGGCGGTTGCTTTGGTAAATCCAAACTCTAGATTGTGGAGAAAAAGTCATAGCTCAAATTTATCATTTTATTTAATTTACTCACGTTAAAACATAACGACGATGAAAAAGTTTACATTGAGCTTAAAAAAGAGTGTTTTCTTTTCTTCCTGCCTTGTATTGTGCGTTTTTTCTGGCTTCGACAGTGCGGAAGAAAGCACGGTTGCCATTCAGCAATTGCTGAACAAGTACCATGACAACGATGCTTTGGGCAGGGAAGTGAAGCGCTATGAAATCAATGTTACCAACACTGGTTTTTGTCGTTACCGCAAGGTATTTAACAATGGCAAGCAGGAGTATTTTGCCTTTAACCTTTCGCGTTTGAAGAGCATGGATTACTATGGCAATGTGGAAAGGGGCGAACTTTACCTGCGCACCAAGAACGACGATGTTATTGTGCAGACCCGCAACGACAAAAAAGGCGATATCGATTCGATGGGCACCTACCTGGTTATTCCATTGAAGAACATCAACGTAGAACAGCTCAACGAGCTTTCGGCCAGCTTTAAACAAGTAAACGAGAGTTTGCTCATGGCCAGCAACAAATAAGCTGGGATTTCTTCTTGGATATGATCGATAAAATATATTTTTATTCGTCCTATCGATATTGTTCGTCATATCGACGAGCGCAGCGAGGAGATATCTCTTAAAGAATCTTCTAACTAGATTTCTCACTCCACTTCGTTGCGTTCGAAATGACGGCCGTTTTATAGTTCCTTGTTCAAAATGACGGATCGTTTATTGGCCGTTATTCTTTCGTTACGTTCGAATTGACGACTGTTTATAAACCTTTATTCTTTCCCGCAATAAAATGTTGCTTCGTCATATCGACGAGCGCAGCGAGGAGATATCTCCTAAAGAACTTTCTAAAAGTAGATTTCTTACTTCACTTTGTTCCGTTCGAAATGACGCCCGTTTATAGTTTCTTACTCGAAATGACGAATCGTTTATTGGCCGTTATCCTTTATTGCAATCAATAAAATATTGTTCGTCCTATCGACGAGCGCAGCGAGGAGATATCTCTTCAAGGGCCTTCTAATTAGATTTCTCACTTCACTTCATTGCGTTCGAAATGACAGAATTACCAATTTTTTATTTCTTCCCAAAGGTCATTCCATGATGGGTTCAAACGTTCGATCAGCTGTATTTTCTTTTGCCTGCGCCATTTCTTGATCTCCTTCTCTCTTCCGATTGCATCTGCTATGGTAGGATAGGCTTCATAGTAAATACAATATTCCAGATTGTATCGGTCTGAGAATGAGTTGATATGTTTGTGTGTTTTGTGGTCGTATATTCTTGAGCGCAGGTTTGAGGTAACACCAACATATAATGTGGTCTTGTTTTTATTTGTTAAGATATAGATGCAACCTCCTCTTTCCATAAAAATACAATCTGTTTATTCGTCTTATTGACGAGCGTAGCGAGGAGATATATCTTAAAGAGCTTTCTAATTAGATTTCTCACTCCACTTCGTTTCGTTCGAAATGACGGAATTGTTCATTGGCCATTATCCTTCCCGCAATTAATAACATATTCGTCCTATCGACGAGCGCAGCGAGGAGATATCTCTTAAAGAATGTTCTAATTAGATTTCTCACTCCACTTCGTTGCGTTCGAAATGACGGAATTGTTCATCGGTCTTTATTTTTTCTGCAATCAATAAAAGAAGTTAATTCGTCATATCGACGAGCGCAGCGAGGAGATATCTCTTCAAGAGCTTTCTAATTAGATTTCTCACTCCACTTCGTTTCGTTCGAAATGACGGCCGTTTATAAACCTTTATTCTTTCCCGCAATCAATAAAAGAAGTTAATTCGTCATATCGACAAGCGCAGCGAGGAGATATCTCTTAAAGAATGTTCAAATTAGATTTCTCACTCCACTTCGTTGCGTTCGAAATGACGGAATTGTTCATTGGCCTTTATTTTTTCCTGCAATCAATAAAAGAGGTTAATTCGTCATATCGAAGAGCGCAGCGAGGAGATATCTCTTCAAGAGCCTTTTAATTAGATTTCTCACTCCACTCCGTTGCGTTCGAAATGACGAAATTGTTTATTCCTTACCCGAAAGGGCGGTCGTTTATAGTTCCTTGGTCGAATTGCCGAGATTATTTATAGGCCGTTCGCTCTTGCGGTAATTTCGGCAATGTCGAGTACCTTAACTTCCTGCTCCTTGTCTTTCAGTTTCACGCCGTCATTAAGCATGGTCATGCAGAAAGGACAGCCAGCGGCGATAACTTGGGGTTCGGTGCTCAATGCTTCCTCAATTCTTTCAATGTTGATGTCTTTGTTGCCTTTCTCTGGCTCCTTGAACATTTGGGCGCCACCGGCACCACAACATAGTCCGTTGGCTTTGCAACGCTTCATTTCAACCAGTTGCGCATCCAATACCTCCAAGGCTTTGCGAGGCGCTTCGTAAATGCCATTGGCCCTGCCCAGGTAGCAAGGGTCGTGATAGGTAATTTTCTTGCCTTTAAAGCTTTCGCCGTTTTCGGCTTTGAGCCTGCCTTCGGCAATCAGATCTTGGATCAATTGGGTGTGATGGATTACCTCGTAAGTGCCACCCAAACCCGGATATTCGTTTTTAATGGTGTTAAAGCAATGCGGACAGCCTGTTACGATCTTTTTGATGTTGTAGGCATTCAGTACCTCAATATTGGTCATGGCCTGCATCTGGAACAAGAACTCGTTGCCCGCCCGTTTGGCCGGGTCGCCGGTACAACTTTCTTCGGTACCCAATACCGCATATTTGATGCCCACATGATGTAAGATCTTGCAGATATCGCGGGTGATTTTTTGCGCACGTTCGTCGTAGCTTCCGGCACAACCCACCCAGAACAATATTTCAGGCTCTTCGCCCATGGCCATCAGTTCGGCCATTGTAGGTACTTTAAATTCCATATCTCGTATTGCGTAGGGCAATCTATGCAAAGCGCCCTTGTAATTAATCTTTAATTTTTACTCTTTCAGTGCTAATCTTTCAACTCTGAGCTTTAGACTTTGAACTTTAAGCTTTCAACTTTTTTAGCTTCCCTCTGCCCAATTAAACCTGTCGGCTGGCGAATATTTCCATGGCGCACCATTGTTTTCTACGTTGCCCAGCATGGCATTGATACTGGCCGGCGCAACCGATTCTTCCATGACGGCGTACCTGCGCAATTCCACGATAATAGCCAAAGGATCAATGTTGATTGGACAAGCTTCGGTACAGGCATTGCAACTGGTGCAGGCCCAAATTTCTTCGCGACTGATGTAATCGTCGAGCAAGGCCTTGCCATCTTGGTGGTCTGCGCCATGCTTATCGATATTTTTGCCCACTTCTTCTAAACGGTCGCGGGTGTCCATCATAATTTTGCGTGGCGATAAAAGTTTGCCGGTTATATTGGCTGGGCATACCGAAGTACAGCGCCCACACTCGGTACAGGTATAGGCGTTCATCAGGTTTACCCAGCTCAGATCGTTTACGTCCTTCGCGCCAAAGCGGCCTGGGGCTACATCGGCAGGAACAAATGAAGGATCGAGCATGGCTTTTACTTCGTTGGTTACACTGGCCATATTGGTGAACTCGCCCTTAGGTTCCAAATTTGAAAAATAAGTGTTTGGAAAGGCGAAAAGGATGTGGAAATGCTTTGAGTAGGGCAGGTAGTTCAAGAAAGCAAAAATGCCTACAATGTGGAACCACCAACAAATACGCTCAATCAAGATCAAGCTGTTTACGCTGTCGGGCAATAAGCCTTGCAGGTAGGCACTCACCGGAAACGCGCCTGCGGCCTTGTAATGCTCGGCATTCAATGCCTGAAGCTTGGCATCTGCCGCATTCATTAACAAGAATGCCGTCATGAGCAGGATCTCGGTAATGAGGATATAGTTGGCATCAGATTTTGGCCAAGCTTTCATCTCTACGCCACTAAAGCGCTTCAGTTTTAAGACGTTTCTGCGGATGAGGAAAATGGCGCATGATACCCAAACGCCCAAAGCCAAAAATTCGAAAGAACCGATCAGGAAATTATACAGGCCGCCAAGACCAGCAAATATGCGATGGCTGCCAAAAATGCCGTCGATCATGATTTCGAGTACTTCAAGGTTGATGATCACAAAACCTACATAAACCAGCAAATGGAGAATGAAGGGCACGGGTCTTACGGCCATTTTGGTTTGTCCGAAAGCTACTTTAAGCATGGTAGCCCATCTTTTGGCAGGCTGGTCGCTGCGGTTGGCCGGCTTGCCTAATTTAATATTGCGGATAACCTTGCGTACATTGAGGCTAAAGAGCGCGATGCCCGCAATAGTAAGGATAACGAAGATGATTTGTGCTATCATTTTTTATGTTGCTACTTGGTTAGGCTAAGTTAAAAGTTTTAGGCTTAAAAAATATTATTATGCAAGCATAAAATTTAAAATTTAGAATCGATATGAATAGAATTGGTTTTGAGCAAAAATTTAAGTGGCTGATTTTGAGTGTAAATGCTGTTTTTGTGCCAAAAGCCTAAAAGAAATATGAAAAAATGTTTTGTCTTTCAAAAAAAGAAACTACATTTGCAATCCCAAACGGGCTGGTGCCTTAGCTCAGTCGGTAGAGCAAAGGACTGAAAATCCTTGTGTCGCTGGTTCGATTCCAGCAGGCACCACACCAGCAAAGCCTCAACGAAAGTTGGGGCTTTTTGTTTTAAACCTCTCAGGGTTTGTGTTTAACAAACAGTTTTCTTGGCTTGGTACAGCTCAAAGCTATGCATCACCTTCGGAAAGGCTTGCCTGAACCAATAAGTATAGGCACTGGGGTTTTTCTCCATTTCATCGGCTATTGTTGCTGTATCTAGCCACTTATAGGCTCCAACTTCTGCTGGATTGGGCTGGGGTGCCACGCTTGAAAATCCAAAAAAGACATGATCGTATTCATGTTCGATGAGGTTATTTTCTACGGGGGTGTGGTAAATGAAAGAAAAAATCTCCTCGATATCGCAATGCATGCCCATTTCGTATTGCAGCCTTTCCATTGCGCTTTCTTTGACGTTTTCGCCCAGTTGGGGATGTGAACAACAGGCATTTGTCCATAGCTGAGCCCCGTGGTATTTGCCTTTTGCCCGTTGCTGCAACAGCATTTCGCCTTTGGCATTGAAAATAAATACCGAAAACGCACGATGGAGCAGGCCTTTTTGGTGGGCTTCCATTTTTTCCATTTCTCCAGTAGGGTTGTCTTGCAAGTCTACCAATACCACTTTAGTTCTATCCATTTGCCTATCGATCAGCTATTTTTATGCCAACTATTCAGGTTTTGCCTATTCGCCTTGGAGCGGGTTTTTCTTGTCGTGTTTAACCCAGATCAGCGCCGTGGTATCATAGCCGATTGCCTGGGCCTGTTTCAGATAGCTGTTCCTTAGGCTAACCGGGATGGTTTTTTCTCTCGACAGTATCCATAGGTAATCCAGGCTTTTGCCTGCAACCAGCGCATATTTATAGTCCTTGTCAATGGCAATTACATTATATCCCGCATAAAAAGGTCCAAAAAAGCTCACTTTTAAGGCTCCCACATCTTTCTTGTCCCTGAACTTTGCAGTTCCCAAAGCCTTTTTCCATTCTTTTTTTTGCGTGTTATAGCCACTATTTGAAACCCGTATATTCCCGTCGTCTTTCCATGAGTAATTGGCTGATACATTATCCAGGTTTTTTTCAAATCGATAATCGTAACGGGCAATTTCGTACCAGGTGCCTAAATATTTTTGCGCTTCGAAATTAGTTACGGGTACGGCCTTTTCGGGCATGGAAGCGCAAGCTGACAAAAGCGTCAAAGCAAGAAAAAGCAAAAAATGAAATTTACGAAGCATGTTGATCGGTTTTTTGAAAAAGTTTAAAAAAATAGATATTCAGCAAAAATTGTGTGTAGCCATATACGGCATCTTCTATCGGAATGGTCAGTATTCGGATTTGCAGAAATTCGCGCGGATTATAATTAACAATCGGCGATTCGATGCCAGTTCCGGTGAGCACGCCGTTTACGGGCAGAAAGCCAAGCATCAGCACCAGGAAAACCAGCGAAGCCCTACCAATCCAGGTCACCTTGGCTATAAAATGCAAAAAAATGAGCGTCAGCAAAGTAGCCAAAGCTGTCACAAAAGTATAGGTCTTTTCAGCATGTAGCAAAGCCATAAGTGCGCACACCACCACGGAGGCAAAAACAATCAGGTTACCAAAGGCATCGGCCCAACTGAGCTTGAAGAATTTGTCGAGGCAAAAAAAAGTAAATACGCAAGAAAAGGGGATGCAAATAAAAAACAACCATTCTTCTATAGGCAGGCCGGCTATGGTTCGGCCTATGGTATAGGTCTTATCGAACCACCAAACACCGGCACTGGCAAAATAGATATCCCAAGCCAAAAAAGGAATGGCTACCAGCAGACTGGCTTTGATAAATGGCAAAAACTGCCTGTCAAACCTTATTCTCTTGTCAAACGAAAAGGCAAAGCAAACAATAACCGTGAAAAAGTTGACCAGCAGATAGGTGTAAGGCTTCATCATCAGGATCTTGATCTAAAGTACATTCTGAAATATTTGACAGGTACCCAAAGAAAGCCAAAGCACTCTCCATCATGTTTGCCAACATGTTTGTGATGTTGCTTGTGTGCCCTCCTAATGGCTAGGAGATAGGGGTTTTCAGTATTTTTTAAAAAACTGATGCGTTGGTGAATGAAAATGTCGTGCACCAGGAAATAGGCCATTCCGTACAGCGAAATGCCAAGTCCTATGAAGAAACGGTAATCAAAATGATGGAGTGAGCCCACATACATCAAAGCAATGGCAGGCGTGGCAAATATCACGAAGAAATAGTCGTTCCTTTCCAATGGTCCGGTATTGCTGTGGTCGTGGTGGTCTCGATGCAGGCCCCACAAAAAGCCGTGCATCACATATTTGTGGATCAGCCAGGTGGCGCCTTCCATAAGTATAAATGTGCAAATTACGAACAGGATATTCATCATTGGTTTTTAAATAACGTCAGTTAGCATCTTTTTCAGCTGCACCGATGTAATGTTGCTGATATTGGCGTTAATAAAGCGTCTATCGGCATCGATGTGTTTCTTGTAGCCCAAAAAAGAGGGACTGTTTTTTTGTATCGAAAGCCGGATGAACCTGACTTCCACGTTTTCCGGATCTTGCGATACGGCAAGTTCTATATATTTTTTACCACTATTAAATGAGCCGAGCTTGCTGATTGGATTAAGGGCGTGTTTGGCCCATATCGCCTTGAAGCCACCAAGATAGGCCAATTTTACCGGACTTCGATTAGAAGCTGAAAGCTCTTGGATCATGGCCTTGCAAAGGCTTTTGTCGTCGGCCGCTTTGGCGTAGTTGGTTCTGATGCGTTCCAGGTCTTCGCCAGGTTGGCTTTTGGTGTGAGCTAGCAAGCCGATTAAACAGGTACCTATGAGCATAATCGTTTTCATAAAGCCTCCATCTTGTATTGCAGGTAACTGCCCATGGCCAAGGAGAGCTTTTGTGTGTTCGGAATGCGGATACGTCGGGTCATGATTTTTTCTGCGGGCGTACTTTTGATTTTTTTAAACAAGGATAAATAGTAGCGGTAGGCAAGATACACCCCAAATCTGGAAGATACTGGAAGGTTTTTGATCCCAGAGAGGGCATCCTCAAATTCGGCTTCGATTTCGGCTTCGATCTGGCGCTTGGTCTCGTTTGAAAAAATATCCATTTCCAGATTTGGAAAATAGTTGCGGCCTAAGCCTTGGTAATCGTCCTTGAGGTCGCGCAAGAAATTTACCTTTTGAAAAGCCG
>JBCNPG010000073.1:0-9177 GCA_039593445.1 Pedobacter sp. | reverse complement strand
AGTTTGACGAGTTGCCCGAAAGAGGCATGCTTACCTATGCCAAAGCCCTTTGGCATGCCCTCTGGAACCATCGCCGAATGGAGGTAGAATTTTCAATTGGCCAAAAAACCATCAGGCAGAAAGCAGCCATGGTAGCCATAGCCAATGCCACGAAGTATGGCACAGGACTACAAATCAATCCAGAAGGAAAATTAGACGATGAGCTTTTTGAAGTAATCCTGGTTAAGGAATATGCAGTAATGGAAATTTTGAAGATATGGATCAGCAAATTGCCCTTCAATCCCAAAAAGATTGAAAGCTTTCAAACCACCAAGCTGCACATCAGCACCAAGCACAGGGTACATTTTCAGGTAGATGGCGAATATTTGGGCAAAATAAAAGCCCTCAATGCAAAAATCATCCCTCAGGCCATCACCATGATCGTTCCGGCTCCAGATGCGCTAAAAAAGGGTTGATAAATGAAATGGACAGCTTGATCTCTGCCATTCTTAGACGGTCAAACCAAGCGCACTATTGCATTTCTTTCAGCTTTATCTGTCCCCTAATGGTCAGGTAAAGCCTTACAAACTCGAACATGAAACAAACCTTGAGCAGGATGCCAAACCATTTGTCGCCGTAATAGCTCAATGCTTCGGGCAACAGGGTGATGAAACCCACAGAAAAGACCCATAAATATAACCTGAAAGGAAACTGGATGTAATAAAGCACAAAGCCGAATTTCTTTAGCTGGATCAGTCCATAGGCACCCAAAAGTACCAGCACAAACATCGGAAACATTAAAATCGAACTCATTTTAGCCGAAAGCTGATCGGGCAATTTGTTAAAGTGGGTAGCGATCTGCCATAGTTGCATGGCCATTAAAATTAAAGAAATGAGGTCGAGCAGGGCAAAGGAGTGGAAAAGTCGGCGCATTTTTATTTACAGTATTTATCCAGGTACTCCTTGGCTTTGAGAGAGCCCATATATTTTACAAAGCTGAATTCTTCGCAGGCACCGAGCCTATCGCCCTGCTTGTATTTTCTCAAGCCGGCTTCAATTCTGCTATTGAGGTAATCATCATCAATGCCCAGCTCTGCTTTAAGCTTCATGATCTTGGGCAGTTCTTCGGGCTTGAGGTTTCCCTTTTCCTTATTGCGGTAATAGTTGAGCACCACATCAACCAAAGCCTGTTCGTCTTTATAGCCTTTTATTGCGAGGGCAATATCATTGGCGCTTACTTGCCGGCAATCGTAGCCATCAAGGTTAAAATTAACAGGCACCACCAGCAAAGCTGTGGTATCGTGGCTTAATGGCACAATCCATTTGCCACTGCTCATGCGGATCAGCCTCAGGGCCTCGTCGTCAAGATCGGTACCCATGCCCTTGCTGATGGTCGTGTAATACACTTCGCCCTTGGCATTGAGCTTAAAGCCGATGTTTACCGTACCCTGGATGCAGTGATGCAAGGAATAGGCCGGATAAATGATATTCCTTTTGATAAAAGCAGCCAAGCCACCTTTTATACTGGGTTGCTGCGCCTGTGCACAAGTAGAAACGAAGAGCAAAAAAATGGTGGCTATTCTTATCATGCCTCAATTTACGAATTTTATGGCAAAGCCGATGCAAAAGTCTGTCTTAAAATCGAGGCTGGATCGGGACAATTCTGCAAATAAGCCTCGCGTTGGGAGAATTGGCAAACGCCTGGATAGTCGCCTTTAAGGCCATTCATATCCAGGATCAGCTGCAGATGCAGGTGCGGAGGCCATTGTCCATTTTCGGCGGGCTTGCCAAAACGGGCAAAGGCCATGCCTTTGGATATTGTCATGCCTTCTTGCAGGTTTTGCAGCGAATGCAGGTCTAAATGGCCATACAAAGCATAAAACGTGAGCTCGTAAAACTGGTATTGCAGGATAATCGTGGCACCATAATCGCCAAAATTATTGTTAAACCGAAAGCTATGTACTTTGGCGTTGCAGCAATTATAAACAGGCGTTCCGGCTGGCCCCCAAATGTCGACACCCAAATGTAGGCGCCTGGGTTCTTCCCCTTGGTCAAAATGCGCACTCCTGCTATAAATGGTTCGGTGTTCATTATAGCCGCCAATTCCATAACGGGCATTGTTTTTAGCCAGTTTTTCATCAACCCAAGCCGAAAAACGACCGGTGTCGGCCAAAATGCCAGGGTCAAGCTCAGTATTGTTCGCCGTGAAATCGAAAGGCAAAAGCCGATCGGTAGCAGGATCAAAATCTACTACCTTGCCAATGAGGCCAATATGTTTGTTTATGATTTCTTTAAACGGAAGCATCTTATTTTTTTAGCGGCGAGTCCAAACCTGTATCATTCCATTGGCGCCTTGTTGGCTGTAAACCGCTACCGAAAGCGGCCTGTAATATCTGGTAATGGCATCCAGCTCCTCAAACTTGATCTTTGCTAGCGTAGTGCTTGCCTCATTTGGACTGATCCTTGCCTCGTTTACCATCAAAATTGGCTTTTCAGCCTCACCGGCGAACACTTCCCTAGCTTCGGCAAGTGCTTCACGTTTTTGGCGCTTGTTTTGCCTGCTTTTAAGCTCGATGGTGATGAAACCTTTCGAAAAGTCTTCTACCCCAAGCGCCTCCTCGGTATTGGCTATTGGATGCATCAGCATTACGCGCAACAAATCCTTGGCCGTTTTAGACTGTAGTTTTCTATTCAGCTTCAAACTATCCTTGGCTTCATAAAAGCCCGAATAGGGAAGAAAGTATTCATAGTGGTGTACCGAGGGGATATGATCGTTATAAACCTTTACCAAGCTGTCGATATAGGCTTTGGTCAAGGGCTGGGCCTTGGCCAACATGGCGCTAATACAAAGAAGAGCAAAACAAAATACCTTTTTCATCAGCCTTTAAAAACATAGACGTAATTATAGATAAAATGCGACAAAGCGCCAAAATTCACAAACAAATGCCATATTTCATGGGTATGGAAGTATTTGTACAGCGGTTTGTCCTTGGCATAGAAATAGGTGCCGCCGATGTAAAAAACACCGCCCAAAAAAAGCCATACCAGAGCCATTGCCGGCAAGGTTTCGATCATTTTTGTAACGAACGGAATAATGAGGCAGCCCATGGCAATGTAAAGCCCTGTTGATACCGCCTGGTTTTTGAGGCGATTAAAGATCTTGAGCAAACAGCCTACCAGGGCGATAGACCATACCAGGCCAAACAGCAGCCAACGGATCCAGCCATCAAATACCAGCAGCGCCGTAGGCGTAAACGAACCGGCAATCATCAAATAGATGCAGCAGTGGTCGAATTTTTGCCAAAAACGGATGCCATATTCTGTTTTGGGCAGGCTATGGTAAATGGCACTAACACTAAATAGTACCAAAATGCCAATTCCGTACACATAGGCGGCCGTAAGGGCAAAAGGCGTTTTGGATGCCTGCAACAGCAAATATAAAGCTGGAATGGCCAAAATGGCCGGTACTACATGGGTAAGAAAATTTCCTGGTTCGCGAATGTACCTATTGGTCTGCATCGGTTGGCTCGTCCGTATCTTTTCGTTCCTTGGCTATTTTATCGAATATTTTGTCCATGTGCTCTACGTATTCGTTGGTATCGTCAACAAAAAACGAAAGCGTTGGAATAACCCTTGCCTGGTGGCGAATACGCGAACCCAACTTATACCTGATTTCGCTGGCATGTGCGTTTACGGTGGCTACCGACAAACTGGTATTGTTGGTATTCAAAAAACTTAAATATACTTTGGCTACGGCCAAATCTGGCGAAACCCTTACCTTGGTAATGGTTACTAATGTATTGGGCAAATAAGAAGCTCCTTCGCGCTGAAAAATCGCAGCCAGCTCTTCTTGTAATAATCCTGCAAACTTCTGTTGTCTTTTACTTTCCATAATCTCAAATTCTATATCCAACTACCAAATTGGACGACTAAAAGCATTTGCTGCAATATAAGCCTTTTCCCCTTGTCGGGGTGCTTTTTTATTAATATAACAACTTATCGTAGGGATAGCGCGTCGTATGCAGCACTTTTACCTTGTCATACAGCAACTGCTTAAATTCCTCTACGTTTTCTTTTTGCGTTGCCGAAATAAAGATGGCCGGGTCGTTGTGATGTGCCATCCAGCTTTTTTTGAAGTCGGCCAGAGTTAGTGGCGCTTCTTCTTCCGCTTCGTGCCTATCTGTTTCTGGCGTTACATAGGCATCGATCTTGTTAAAAACCATGATCGTTTCCTTATCGCGCGCACCCAAATCTTTCAGGGTTTCATTTACGGTGTGGATCTGGTCTTCAAAATTCGGATGAGAAACATCGACCACATGCACCAGAATATCGGCTTCACGCACCTCGTCTAAGGTAGATTTGAAACACTCGACCAAATGGTGCGGCAATTTTCTGATAAAGCCTACCGTATCTGAAAGCAGGAAAGGCAAATTTTCGATAACTACTTTTCGAACCGTGGTATCTAGCGTAGCAAAAAGCTTATTTTCTGCAAATACATCCGATTTGGAGAGCATGTTCATAATGGTTGATTTGCCCACGTTGGTGTAGCCTACCAGTGCCACTCGGATCAGTTGGCCACGATTTTTGCGTTGGGTTTCATTTTGACGGTCAATCAGCTTGAGGCGTTCCTTAAGCAGGGAGATCTTCTCCAAGATCATCCGCCTATCGCTTTCAATCTGGGTCTCACCCGGACCACGCATCCCGATACCGCCCTTTTGGCGCTCCAAGTGGGTCCATAAACGCGTTAGCCTTGGCAATAAATATTGCAATTGGGCCAGTTCTACTTGTGTTTTGGCCTGTGCGGTTTGTGCCCGGCCAGCGAAAATATCCAAGATGAGGTTGCTCCTGTCTAAGACCTTTACCTGCAGTTCACGCTCAATGTTGCGCAGCTGCGACGGCGAAAGCTCATCGTCAAAAACCACCATATCTATTTCTTCTGCCTTTACATAGGCTTGTATTTCTTCCAATTTACCCGTGCCTACAAAGGTGGCGCGATCGGGCTTATTCATGCGTTGCGTAAAAACCTTTTCTACCTTTCCGCCTGCCGTATCAACCAAAAAGGCCAATTCTTCGAGGTATTCTTTGGTTTGTTCAGGTTTTTCGCCCGGCATAATTACCCCTACCAGAACGGCTCGCTCTTGCTTGAGGGCAGTATCATAATATTTCTGTTTTCCCATTGTATGCTACAAAGATACGAAATCTAAGTTCGTTTCATTTTGCACCAATATAACTTAGTTTGAAGCTTAAAGTTTTATTTTTAACAAAGCTCGCCATGGGAGCAATAAAAAGGGCCTCTTTTGCAAGAAGCCCTTCATCAATTAACTGTATTTCCTAATGGAATTGTGCAAACCACGCACGTCATTTGTTAATTAATCATTAAATTGGTAGACCACGCCACCAGTAATGTAAGTATTTGAAAAAACCGGAGTTTCGGTTTTAACCACCTTGCCATTAACCAATATTTCAAGCTTGATAGAACCTGTGATCCTGTAATTTTCAAGTATGCTCAGGCTAACATCGCTTGCATAGTTTACGGTTTTGGTAATTGTTTTCGAGAAAGGCAGCGATTGGCCGGTTAGCTGGCTATCAGCACCTGTTTCGTTGGTAAAACGGATGTCCATCACCCCAATATTATCGCCCGACACCTTGCTTACGCGGTATTCGATGGTTACGGTTTTGGGATAGTTTTTGCGCGGATCGTTTACTCCATCAGGTTTTTTGCTGCAGGCACTGAATAGGGTCAGCAACATTAAAGGCAACGCTATATAGCATAACTTTCTCAGGTTTTTCATCTTTTTCATAGTCTTATCTTTTTCGTTGTTACACCACAAAGTTAGCCCTATGTCTTATGCCAGTCCATCACGGAAAACCAGTATTTTGAAACCTAAAAAACGCGTAGTCCGATTACATTTCTACAGCCGGCACCCCGGTATGGCCGTCCTGAAAATACTTATGGCTACAGGCCTAGAATCAAAAATCCCGGACTGGATCAGCTTCCAGTCCGGGATTTTTTCAGGTTTAATTCATGCTATTTGCCGAAGGTATAGCTTGTGGTAGCAGATAGTGTTGTACCTGTTCCAATGTTTTCTTTAACGAGTTTTCCATCAACCCAAATCTGTACCTTTAGGCTAGAGTTGGCACTTGCACCTGATCCGGTTGCACCAAAATTAATCACCAATACAGACGAAGGGATAGTCAGCTCAGCACTGGTAAAGGTTTTGCTGTTTACCGAAGTGTTGGTGGTTACATCACCAGTTGCATTGGTAAATAAGGCGGTCGAAATGTTAGCATCTGAAGAAGTTTCGGCCTTGAACACTACTTTGTGCGTTCCGGCAGGAGTTTCATCATCTTTTTTGCTACATGAAGCCAAAATTGCAAGAGCCATTAACGGAAGTACGGCAAATAATAGTTTTTTTAAGTTTTTCATCTTATTAGTTTTTAGTGAGTAATACCGATTAAAAAACAAACACTATGCCATTAACTTAAACGAAAACAGCAAATCACTCTCTAAAAACATTTAAAAATCAGACTACAAATGACTTACAAAATCAAAAATGGCCTCTCCAGGGTTTTTGGTTTTCATGAAGTTTTCGCCTATCAAAAATCCATTATACCCTACACTTTTAAGTTCCTTAATGGTTTGTGGACTGCTGATGGCACTTTCCGAAATCTTCAAAAACTCGTTTGGAATGTGGTCAACCAAGCTGAAAGAAGTTTGGATATCGACCGTAAAATCGCCCAAATTACGGTTGTTTACGCCAATGGCATTCACATGGGGGCAAATGCTGGCCTGCAGTTCCTCGAGGTTGTGCACTTCCAGCAATACGTTTAGCCCAAGGCTCTGCGCAAAACGGCCCAGTTGGGCAACCTCCTGCGGACTTAAAATAGCTGCGATTAGCAAAATGATATCGGCACCCCAAGCCTTGGCTTCCAAAATTTGGTATTCGTCCAGCATAAAGTCCTTGCGCAGCACCGGAATCTGGTTGGCTTCACGGGCCTGCAACAGGTCTTCGGCCTGGCCTCCAAAAAAATCGGTATCGGTTAACACGGACAAAGCCGAAGCGCCAGCCTGCGCATAGGCCTGAGTTACATCGGCTACAGAAGCGGCGCCGTTGATCAGCCCTTTTGATGGCGACTTCCGCTTAAACTCGGCAATGATACCGGTGCGCTGGGCATCCAGAAGAAAATCCTTAAATACCAAAGGTTGCCTGTTAAAATGCGGATAGGCTTCCAGCGCTTTAATGCTCACCTGGCTTTTAGCTTGGGCTATTTCCTCCTTTTTGCGGAGAACAATTTTATCGAGTATGTTCATTTTCTATATTTTATCTTCATTTGCGGGCAAAGCGGTTTCATCCAAATCACAATGATGCGAATTATAGCGTTAACCAGTTTTTCATCAATTGCTTGCCATCGGGCGTGAGCACGCTCTCGGGGTGGAATTGTACGCCACAAACATCGTACTCGCGGTGGCGGAGCGCCATGATCTGCTGATCGGAGTCAATGGCGGTAACCTGCAGTACCGCAGGCAAATCGGCAGGATTAACTACCCACGAATGGTAGCGTCCTACTTCTACCTGTGTAGGGCAATCTCTAAACAACAATTCGCTTTCGTCAATCACCGTAACCGGCGTGGCAATGCCGTGCATAGGGCGCCCCAGGTTAAGCAGGCTGCCCCCAAAAGCCTCGGCAATGGCCTGTTGGCCAAGGCAAACGCCCAAAATGCTTTTGCTTGGCGCATAGGTTCTGATCACCTCGAGCAACAAACCTGCTTCCTCAGGAATACCTGGCCCCGGCGAAAGCAGGATTTTATCGTATTGCGCCACTTCTTCAAGCTTGAACTTGTCGTTTCTCCATACTTCGGCTTCAAAACCCAATTCGTTAATCAGGTGCACCAAATTGTAGGTGAAACTATCGTAATTATCAATTACCAATATCTTTTTGCCTCCCTTCGAGGCTTGCTTATTTTCCATCTCAATCGTACTTCGTAAATCTAAAATTTTAAATCTCTTCTGCCATCGCAATAGCCCTGCGCAAGGCCGCTATCTTGTTGTTTACTTCGTTCAGTTCGCTTTCGGCAACCGAATCGGCCACGATGCCGGCACCTGCACGATAATGCAATTGGTTGTTTTTGCTCATAAAGGTTCGGATCATGATGGCATGATTAAAGTCGTTGTTAAAGCCCATGTAACCAATGGCTCCGGCATAAAAATTACGGCTCAACTTTTCATATTGATCAATCAGCTGCATGGCCTTATATTTAGGTGCCCCACTCAGTGTGCCTGCCGGATAGGTATCGGCCACAATCTTAAAGGCGCTGGTCCCTTCCTCCAGCCTGCCACTTACTTTCGAAACCAGGTGGATGAGGTGCGAGTAGTACTGCACTTCCTTAAACGACTTTACTTCTACCCCCGTACAATGCCTGCTCAGGTCGTTACGGGCCAAATCAACCAGCATTACGTGTTCTGCGCTTTCTTTGGGGTCTTGTTCCAGTTTTTTGGCCAAAGCAGCATCTTCCTCATCGTTTCCGGTACGCTTAAAGGTACCTGCAATGGGGTAAATACTGGCTATGCTGTTGCTTACCGTGATCTGGGCCTCTGGCGAAGAACCAAACAGCTTGAAGCTGCCGTAATCGAAATAAAACAGGTACGGCGATGGATTAATGGAGCGCAGGCAACGGTAAACGTTAAACTCGTCGCCCAAAAACCCCTGCTTAAATGCTCTTGAAGGTACGATCTGGAAAACATCGCCCCGGTAGATGTGTTTTTTCAGCTGTTCTACCATTTCCATAAAACCTTCGTTGCTCAGGTTCGATTCCTCCTCGCCCTTCACCTGGAAACTGTATTCGGGAAAGTTTTTGTTTTGGATCAGGTATTCGATTTTGGTCAGATCGTCGTTGTCGTCGTTGTTGAACACATTCTTAAACAAGGTTATCTCATTCTTAAAGTGGTCGATGGCTATAATGTAACGATATACATGGTACTGCATGCTTGGAATCGTTTCATCAGCTGGAGCGGTCGAAGTAAATTTGATGTCCTCAAAATGCTGTACGGTATTCCAGGTAAAATAGCCAAACAATCCGGTCGATATTTTTTTGTCAACTGCCGGACTTACCGGTTCAAATTTTGCCTTAAATGCTTCGATTTCGTCGGTGAGCACAAAACTTTCTTGGCTGCTTTTTTCACCATCTGGAAAATAGGC
>JBCNPG010000072.1:0-9201 GCA_039593445.1 Pedobacter sp. | reverse complement strand
AAAGACAGGTGATGATGGCTAAATGCCAGCTTTTGAGTCTGCTCTTAAAGGTTTTGCTGTCAATGTTATTGACCATTTTGCTGTGCTGCTATCAGTTCTTGGATCAGTTCGCTCTGTTTAATGGCCTTTAAGGCTTCTTCATGGGCCACCCAATAAATGCTTTCTGCCTTTTTCATATCGAAAGTATTGATTTCGCCCATGCCTTTGGGTTCGATCAAAAGATCACAGTATTTCGCTTTTACTTCCATGTCGTGATTGATCGACATGATGCCTGCCCTTTGCATCAGCTGCGTAATCTTAGTGATCTTTTCTACGGGCTTTAAGTGGTTGCAGGAAGACCCGATAATATAGTCGCAGTGGTTCAATAAGGGTTCTACCGGAAAATTATTGAGAATGCCGCCATCTACATACATCTGGTTATCGATCATAATCGGCCTGAAAATACCCGGAATGCAACTCGAGGCCTGTATCGCTTTAATCAGCGGACCCTCGGTAAAATAAGTGGCTACGCCTTCGCTAAAATTAGTGGCGCAGATGGTCAGTGGTATTTTAAGCTCCTCTATCCGGTCGTGCGGAAAATATTCCTTCAGCATTTCGGCGGTATTTTCGATGTTGATGAGGCCCAAAGAGCCAATGGCCGGACGTATAAAACGCAACAGCTTGGTCTTGATAAAGATGTTGAATCCTTTTTCGGGGTCTATCCCAGCGGCATAAAAAGCACCTGCAATAGAGCCTGCACTGGTGCCACTCACCATGCTGAAGTGGATGCCTGCATTCATAAAAGCTTTAAGAATGCCCAAATGTGCGATGCCCCTAATGCCTCCGCCGGATAAAACTATGCCTATTTTCATGTTTAATTGTTTAAATGTTAGGAGGTTGAGAAGTTCAGCCTTACATCTTCCATATTGCCTTATTGCTCACCGCCAACTGCCTACTGGTTTTCCTTCGGTTTGTATTTCGACTTCGAGAGGATTTTTTGCGGATCCGACTCGGCCATGAGTTGCTGCAGGGTAACCTCTGGATTTTCGGCCATATACTTCTTCACGATTTGCCAACCGATCCATACGCCCAATTTGGGGGCTGCCGATCTTTTTTCGCCCAAACCCGGCGTAAAAGGGCCATCATTTACGTAAACCTGTATCTTTTGGTAATCGCTCTCAAAAAGCAGGTTGTTCTCGAGCAAATAGCCCCAAACATTGCCTTCGTATTGTTGGCTCCAGTTCATTTGCTGTGTGGTATAGCCTATTTTAACCGAATCGGGTGTAGTTTCTGGCAATACCTGATCCATAAAATAAAGGATTTTGCCATTGTAAATCATTTTGGCCAATAGATTCTGGTCACTATCTTTTTCCCTGAAAAGCTCTTCGTGGGCAAAAACCTCGGTTACCCGGGGTACAATATAGGCAGGCTCAAAACGCCTTGATTGGTATAGCGGAATGCTTTCGATGAGCGCGCCATAAAACTTGCTGTTCTTGCCCAGGAACATGTCCAGGCCAATGCCCATATAATCGTCGCCCAGCGGAATTTGATAGGAAAAGCCCGATAAAAAGCCTACAAAACGAGGAACTTTAACCTTTGGATAATAATATTTGATGTATTTAAAGGTTTGTGTCAGCTCTTTTTCGGTAGCCTTCAGGTTAGGAAAAACGCTGTCTACTTCTTTGTTCAGGTCGGTGTAGGCCTGGTCTTTGTAAAGGATGTTCAATACTTCTGGGCCCCTCATTTCGGGGCTGCCTACCATGCGGCGCACAAAATCATCATAAAAGTAGCCATACTTTTTTTGGAGCATGGCATCTGTCTGCTGAACGTCTTTATTTTGGCCCTGGTAAAGATCTTGGTCAAAACGTTGTATTTTTATATCCAGTTTAATGTGGCTTACATCAGGCCTATCGCTTGTTTTGCATGAAAAAAATGCAATCGTACACAGAAAAAATAGATAGATTTGAAGGTATTTTACGTTATAGTTCATTAAAAACAAATATAACTCCCAAATCACAGGAAACCTCATCATTTTTCAAATCGCCTTGCAAAACGGCTAATGATGAAAGTTCCAATTGGATCAAAGTAAATTAAACACAAATGAAAAAAACCGCACTAGCAATTCTATTCGCCCTTTTTGCACTTAATTTGAACGCACAACAATATGCTTCACCTTATTACGGCTTCAGGCTGGGGCTGACGGCACATCCTACTTTTGGCTTTATGAAGGCCGAGAACGGCAAGGGAAATGGTTTAAGCCTCGGTTTTTCTTATGGTCTGATGGGCGATTTTAACTTTGCCGAAAACTACAGCTTTGCTACGGGTATTACCATTACCACCATCAATGGCAAAACAACAGAAATCAATGCCATGCCTTACCATCAATCGGTGAGCAGCAGCAATCCGGTGGCCTACGACCTGAAATATAAGATGCAGTACATCGAAGTGCCTTTAACCGTGAAACTGAAAACTGCAAAAATAGGCGATTTACGCTGGTATGGGCAATTCGGCCTGTCAAACGATTTTAGGATTGGCGCCAAACAAGATGCCGAACTCAACGGAACAGGTATTGCAAACGACAAAAACGTAAAAGACTGGACTAATTTTTACCGTGCCGGATTGATCATTGGTGGCGGTGCGGAATTTGATTTAGATGGCAAAACCAGCCTGATGATGGGCTTGACCCTGAACAATGGCTTTACCAACGTAATTTCTTATGGCGATAATTCGGTAAAGAACCATTACGTTGGCGTTAATATAGGTGTGTTCTTCTAGCATTCAGTCTGTCTCAAATCTCACATCTCAAATCTCACATCTCATATCTCAAATCTCACGTCTCAATACGCACCTCCCAATACGCACCTCCAATTCAATCCAAGAAATGAAAATAGCACTGGCACAACTGAACTATCACATTGGTAATTTTGAACAGAATACCCGAAAAATTATCGAGCATATTGCCCTGGCCAAAAGCAAAGGCGCCGATTTGGTGGTATTTGCCGAATTAGCCATTTGTGGCTATCCGCCTCGCGATTTTTTGGAATTTGAAGATTTTGTTGCCCTGTGCGAAAAGGCCGCCCAAGAAATTGCGACACATTGCACCGATATTGCCTGTGTGGTAGGCCTGCCTATTCGAAATGAAGTGTTGGCCGGAAAAGACCTGTACAATGCCGCCTATTTTATCGAAAACGGAAAGGTAAAGGCCACGGTAAGGAAAGCGCTTTTGCCTACCTACGACGTGTTTGACGAATACCGCTACTTTGAGCCGAACAACAAGTTTGAATGCATCGAATTTAAAGGCAAAAAAATAGCGCTGACCATTTGCGAAGACCTTTGGAACATTAACGACAATCCCTTGTACGTTTCTTGTCCAATGGACGAACTGATCAAAGAATCGCCTGATTTGATGCTGAATATCGCCGCCTCGCCCTTCAACTATCGTCACGATGAAGACCGCATCCAAATATTGGCCGATAATGCCAAAAAATACCAGTTGCCCTTGTTTTATGTAAACCAGGTTGGTGCACAAACCGAAATTATTTTTGATGGAGGCTCGCTGGTTTTCGACGAAACGGGAACTGTAAAGGCCGAAATGAAATACTTTGAGCAAGACCTGCAGGTTTTCGATCTCGAAGAAATCCAAAACGTAAAGAACAAATATCCGCAGCCGGAACGGGCAAGCGATATCATGCAGATCCACGATGCGCTGGTGATGGGTATTCAGGATTATTTCTGGAAGTCGGGCTTTAAGAAAGCGGTATTGGGGCTTTCGGGAGGCATCGATTCGGCGGTGGTTTGCGCTTTGGCCTGTCGTGCCTTGGGGCCTGAAAATGTAATGGCGGTTTTAATGCCTTCTAAATACTCGTCCGACCATTCAGTTAAAGATGCACTCGATTTGGTCAATAATATTGGCTGCCTGCACGAGGTTATTGAAATTAAGCAAGCCGCCGATGCTTTCGACAGCATGTTGGCCAAGCCGTTTGCCGGTTTGCCTTTTAACCTTACCGAAGAGAATATCCAGGCGCGTTGCCGGGGTATTGTGCTGATGGCGATGTCTAACAAATTTGGCTATGTATTGCTCAATACTTCCAATAAAAGCGAGTGCGCCGTGGGTTATGGCACTTTATACGGCGATATGTGTGGCGCCATCGGCGTTATTGGCGATGTTTACAAAACGCAGATTTTCGAGCTGGCCCGCTATATCAACAAGGATGGCGAAATCATTCCAGAAAATACCATTGTTAAACCACCTTCGGCAGAATTGAGGCCCGACCAAAAAGACTCCGATTCGCTGCCTGATTATGGAATCCTGGATCAGATTTTATTTCAGCATATCGAGATGCAAAAGGGATCGCAGGCCATCATTGCGCTAGGTTTTGACGAAGCTTTGGTGAAACGCATACTCAAAATGGTAAACCTGGCCGAGTTTAAACGCTATCAAACGCCACCTATTTTAAGGGTATCGCCGAAAGCCTTTGGCATGGGCCGCCGCATGCCGATTGTAGGCAAGTACATGGATTAGTGATCGGTCAGATTTAAGGCGTAATGCCTAGCAGCCTTCGTTTGGCCAACTGTACAATCCCTTTGTTATCGTCCAAAGCCATGATTTGGCGAAGGTTGTCTTTGTTGATTATTTTTCCAACGGCTATTTTTCTGACCAAGGTGTCGCTATCTAAACTGGCCACATGGAAGAGATCCTTCTGGCTGATGAGCTTTGCGGTGGCAATTCTTCGTACAAGCGCATCTTCGTCAAAAAAGGCAATTTGTGCCAAGTCCTTCTGTAAGGTTAGCTTCGTAGTTGCAATGCGTCGTACCAAAGAGTCTTCGTCTAAGTGGGCAATATGTGCAATGTCTTTTTGTTGATTAAGCTTGGCCGTAGCGGCTCTGCGTGCTAGTACGTCTTCATCAAAATGGGCAATTTGAGCCAGTTCCAGTTGCTCGTCGGGTTTGGCTTCTCCAATTTTGGTGGCCAAGATGCCTTGACTGGTCTTGATTTCAACGGTAGCTCCCGAATCGGCAATCTTGATGTTGATTGAAGAGTCTCCCGATTTAATGGCTTGGGTTTTAGCGGGCAAAACCGCTTTTTTCTCGTTTTTGCCAATAGAAAATTCGACGCAGCCCGATAGGCACAACAACAGTACAAGGAGTAGGGATAAGTTTTTCATCAATGGGTAGGTTTATGCTAAAGTATAAAAAATATTCTATTGCTGCTAGCTTGCTGCCCGAAAGTCAAATCCATCTTAAAAATCGTGTTATACCTCAAACTACGCTGGTATTGAACTGTTCTAGTTAAACCTTGAGGTAGATCGATAGGTCTTAATTAAGGATTTTAAACAATAGTGAAGATGAAAAGAATATTGGTTTTCTTGGGCATGATGGTCGGTTTGGCCTCGTGCTCGAGCTACGATTATTATTCGGTAAGCAACAAGCCTGTTAATGCTACTAAATACAAGACTTATGCCTGGTTGCCCGAATCGAGGTCCAAAGCTTCGTCAACTTACGATAATGATATCGCAACTGATAAAATTGTAGATGCAGCGAGCGAAGAGCTCAACAAAAGAGGATTAACGCTCAGCAACAGCAACCCAGATCTGTTGATTAAATATACGGCAGTGGTGAATAAAGAGACCAAGGTTTATGAGGAGCCCATGTATTACAATCCGCCGCCGCGACTTTCGCCTAGGGTTGGCTATTACAGGGGCAGGGCGATTTATTATTATGCCTATACCGACCCTTTCCCGGTTTATGTGGGCAACAGGGCCAGAAAAATGCAGGTAAAAGCCGGTAGCATCATGATTGATATCATTGAACGCAAAAGCTCTAAATTGATTTGGCGTGGCTGGGCCGAAGGTGAGGTGAACGACCCTCAAAAGGCCATCAACGATATCCCTACGGTAGTTGCCAATATTTTTAAGAAACTGCCTTAAGAGCATACGCTTGCGAAGTTTCTAAAACTTCGCAAGCGTATTTATAACTGAAAACTACGCAAGTGTTTATGCCTCAATCGATATACTTGGTTGATCAATGGCCAACTGAACTTAATGAGAAGAAGTGTTTGCGGGTTTTGCCACTTTATGCTTGAGCGAGTGGACCAATAGAATGGCTATGCCGACCATGATCGATAGGTCGGCTACGTTGAATACACCGGTTCTGAAAATCACGAAATCCATGTGCATGAAATCGGTAACCGAACCGTGTACCATACGGTCGTATACGTTGCCTATGCCACCTCCAATCAGGAAACACAATCCAAGTTGCATCAGCCTTGGCAAGTCGCGTTTGGTAACCAAATAATAGAGGCCATAGCCTAGTACAGCCAAGGGCAACAGGGTTAGCAACACAAAACGAACAGGTGTTGGCAGTTCGTTGCCGGCACTCAAAAACGCCCCCGTATTTTCTACTTTGGTTAAAATGAAATAGTTTTTAACCAGGCTGATGGTTTCGCCATATGCTATTCGCTGCCTCACGATGTTTTTAGAAACCTGGTCACATCCCACATTGAGGGCAACCATCAGGAGGAGGAATATCCATTTCATGTTCTTTCTTGTTGACATCATTTATTTATAGGTAACTTTTGCTTCCGGAATTACTATTTTTTTATCTATTTCGGGCAGGAATTTCTGTATGCTAGCCGTATTGTTGGCATTAAAAAAGTACCATTTTTTACCGCTATCGTAAGAAATGCAGAACAAATGCCCTGCAGTATGAACGGCTTGCGTTCCGAAACTAACATCCACATTTTGAGGCACCACGCATTGGATGCTGTTTTTGGTGGTGACGCACTGGGTTGCCTTGCCGGTAGTCATGCTTTTAAACTTCAAATTGCCGGCTTTCATTTTTTGCATCCCGTCTTTTAAAGTGGCCACTGCCTTTTGCTCGCCGCCCATCTGTTTAATAACATTCGGGTGCGTATATTTGACCAAGACTTGGTAATCTTCTTTCATAGTGGCTTTTACCATCTCGTCGGCCTGTTTATAGAGGTTGTTTAAATAAACTTGCGCATGGACCGCCAGTTGTGCGCAGACAAAGAGCGCTAGTAAGATTATTTTTTTACCCATTTTTTGAAAGGAATTATAAGTGCAAGGATGAGGCCCAAAACCGTTGCCACTTGTGCAATCAGGTCGCCGCTATTTACATAAGGCGTAATGGCATCGTTGAGGTTGATGTCGGCTTTAATGGCAGTTCTGGTCCACCAGGCCGATTTTTTAACCACGTCGCCTCGTTGGTTAATAAAACCCGAAATGCCGGTATTGGCCGATCTCACTACCCAGCGGCGGGTTTCGATGGCCCTTAACTTGGCATAAAGCATGTGCTGGTCTTTGCCCGAGGTATTGCCCCACCAGCCATCGTTGGTAATCACGGCGATGAACTGGGCACCGTTTTTAACCGATTTGCCCACCCAGCTGCCCCAGATCGATTCGTAGCAGATAACCGGCGCAACGCCAATGCCACTGTACGAGTAAAAGACTTCGGGTTCGTCTTGCCAGCCCCAACTCGATACGCTGCCACCCAGTCCGGCAAAAACCGGAGTGAGGAAAGAAAATACTTTGGGGAAAGGCATTTTCTCGGCGCCAGGAACCAGTTTCGATTTATGGTAAAAGGCTACCTCAGCCGAGTTTTCTACCTGCATGGCCGAGTTGAAATGATCATAAAACATGCCGTTTGAACTTTCTTGGGCCGAAATGGTCTTTTTGGTATCATACCATTTTACGCTTTCGATACCGGTAATGAGCGTGCCGTTTTTGTATTTGTTTAAAAATTGTTGGGTAGCCAAGAAATCAGGATTGGCACGTACCCGATCTTCGTCTGTATAGTTGGGAATGGCTGTTTCGGGCCAAATGAAATATTCGGTATTTACCTGTGCCACCGAATCGGATAAACGGGTCAGGATGCGAAGCTGTTCATTGGCCGAAATGCTATCGTATTTTTGATAAGGATCAATATTAGGCTGTACCGTTACTACATTTACCGGTAATTTTTTTTCTTGATAGCTGTTGTAGGTGTACAATGAAAAGCCAATGGGCAGCAGCACCACGGCCAGCCAAAGCAAAACGGGTTTGAGCGCTTTTTTTTCGGTCGATTTCCAGCTTCTATAGGCTTCGAAAGCCAAAATGTTGCTCAATAAAATCCACAGCGAACCTCCATAAACGCCAGTGTATTCGTACCATTGGGCCAGTTGGTGCATCCCAGCAAAGCCATTGCCCAAGGTCATCCACGGAAATGCCAAGTCCCAGCTTTCGTGTAGGTACTCCAAGGCAATGTAAAAACATACCAACCCGAGGTAGCCAAGCCAAGCGCTTACCCTGATCCTTAAACGGTAATAAAGCCAAAAGGCAAAGGTCATGAGCAGGGCGCCCAAGCCATAGGGGATGAGGGAAACCAAGAAAGAGACAATGGTGCCGGTAAATCCGGTATTGAATGCGCTTACTGCATTAAAAACCCAATAGATACAAGCGGTATTCCAGGTCAGGAAAGCCAGACCCGCGGTTAAAAAGATGCGCCGTCCGGTTTTGGGAGCCTGTTGCAGCCTAATGCGGTCTAAGGCAACCATCAAGGGCACCAAACCGATGAGCAACAAAGGCGCAAACCAGGTATGCGGAGGCCAGGCGAGCCACATCAGAAACGAGCTGCACAGGGCCAGCAGATAGTTTTTGTTTAATTTCATGAGTTGAAGGTTTCGTCATGGCGAGGAGCAAAGCAACGAAGCAATCCTTGCTTGGGGATAGCTTCTTTCGAAATGACCCGAAATCGCGGTGACGGCGATTATAAACTATCTAAAATAGCCGATTTCTTGCTTTCGTATTCTTCTTGGGTGATCAGCTGTTTATCATAAAGCGTTTTCAGCTTTCTCAGTTTCAATGTGGTTTCGTCTTCAGGCTCTTCAATTTGTGGCGTCGGAATAACGACGGCCTCTTCAATTGGCAATTCGATGGTTTGGGCTTGTGGCGTTGCCGGAATGGTTACGGTTGAAGCCGATGCCCTGTTTTCTTCCAGCAGCTGCTGCCTCAACATTTCCTTGTACTGCTCTAGTTGCTCGTTGGCGGCCTGGTGCAGTTTTCTGGCCTGTACTTTCGGGATAAATTCGGTAACAATGTTTTCGCCATGCTGCGGTACGCAGATAAACTTCGAGCCAAAGAACTCTTCCTTAAACGAAACTTCTTTTACGTTTTTCCAAGAAATGTCCTTAAAGTTCATGGTTAGGCCCAAATTGCCTGGCTCGCA
>JBCNPG010000071.1:0-9204 GCA_039593445.1 Pedobacter sp. | reverse complement strand
GGTTACGACCAGGCCGAAACCATTAAACAGATCGTAATTAACCGGATCTTGGATTTCGACTTCAAATCGAAGGAAATTATACGGGCGCAAATAGAATACCAGCGTAAATATACCTTGGCGGTTTCTTGTTTGTTGCTATTCTTTATTGGCGCTCCCTTGGGGGCGATCATCAGAAAAGGTGGCTTGGGCTTGCCGGTGGTTATAGCGATTGTGTTCTTCCTCATTTACCATATTCTTTCTACCGTAGCCGAAAAATCGGCTAAAGAAGGCTCGCTGGATCCAAATTTTGGGATGTGGGTGGCCATCATCATCTTAACGCCTTTGGGCATTTTCCTAACGTATAAGGCAACCGTAGATTCGGCCTTGTTCGATATTGACTATTACAAACAAATGATCCTGGGCCTGTTTAAAAAGAAGGAAAGCAAAAAAACAAACTAGCCAAGCATTATTCCTTACTTATCAATGATATTTTAAGCCGATTTATTGTCTGCAAAGGTTGTAACTTTGCAATACGGAAGCAAGGACTATGTTCCATTCCGCCAATTTTTTGATCAACTATAAAATGGAAATAAAATTAAATACCATAGACGAAGCGCTAGAAGAAATCAGGGCTGGTAAAATCATTATTGTGGTAGACGATGAAGATCGCGAAAACGAAGGCGATTTTATTACGGCTGCGAGAAATGTAACGCCGGAAGTGATCAACTTCATGTCTAAATATGGAAGAGGCCTGATTTGTGCCCCCTTGATCGAAGATCTGTGCAACGACCTGAAGCTCGACCTTATGGTACAGAATAATACCGTTTTGCACCAAACGCCTTTCACCGTATCGGTTGATTTGATTGGCCATGGCTGTACAACCGGTATTTCAACCCACGACAGGGCCAAAACCGTACAGGCCTTGATTAATCCGGATACCAAACCTGAGGATTTGGGTAGGCCTGGGCATATTTTTCCGCTCAAGGCACGGAGGGAAGGTGTGTTGAGAAGAACCGGACATACCGAAGCAACTATCGATATTGCACGCTTAGCCGGTTTTGAACCAGCTGGCGTATTGGTCGAAATCATGAACGAAGATGGTACCATGGCTCGTTTGCCCGATTTGATGAAAATCGCCGCGCAACATGAGTTGAAGATCATCTCGATCAAAGACCTGATCGCTTATCGCCTAGCGGCCGAAAGTCTCATTAGGGAAGAAGTAACTGTGAACTTGCCAACCGAATGGGGCGATTTTAAAATGACCGCCTACACCCAGTTGAGCAATAATGCTACCCATTTGGCCATCACCAAAGGCGAGTGGGAAGAAGGCGAGCCGATATTGACCCGCATCCACAGTTCTTGCGTTACCGGCGATATCTTTGGTTCTTGCCGTTGCGATTGTGGTCCGCAGCTGCACAAGGCTTTCCAAATGATAGAACAGGAAGGCAAGGGAATTATCGTGTATATGAACCAGGAGGGCAGGGGCATCGGCCTCATCAATAAACTGCGTTCTTATAACCTCCAAGATGCGGGCTTCGATACGGTTGAAGCCAACATCAAACTAGGCTTTAAAGGCGACGAACGAGATTATGGCGTGGGTGCACAGATTTTGAGGGCGCAAGGTGTAAGCAAAATGCGTCTCATGTCTAATAACCCGACCAAAAGAGCCGGTTTAATTGGCTATGGCTTGGAAGTGGTAGAAAATGTGCCAATCGAAATCGAAAGCAACAAGCACAACGAAACCTATTTGAAAACCAAGCGTGATAAAATGGGACATCAAATCATGAAATAAAAGAAAAAATCCGAAGCTTAAACTTCGGATTTTTTGATGTATACAGGTTCCTTAATTTAGCATCAGCCCAAAACTGGTCGATCGGAAACCGTGAACTGCTAACTGTTTACTGAAAACTGCGCACTAAAAGCTACTTCTTCGGATTGTTCTTCTTGCTCTCGTTCAAGATGGCTTCTTTGTTTACCTTTTCTTTTTGAGCCTGCTCCTGTTTTTTCTTTTGCTCTTTGCGGTACTTGCCGGTTATTTTCTGCAGAAACTCCCTAAACGAATCGAATTGCTGGCTATAAATCAAACCAAGGGAAGTAACATTGGCATTAGGGTCGACCCCAGGATTGGCAAAAATACTTTGTTGCGTTGGCGGTTTATTGGCCAGCTTGCCCACTAGTGTCCCGTCTTTTTTAATCAATCCCAAAATCTCCACCTCTTTGCCCACATTATCCTTAAACAGGCCTACCGAGTAGTCGGTAGAGCTCTTGGTATTGTCTACGATACCCGCATTGACAATAATGCGGTCGTTAAAAAACTTGAATGAAGCACTGGCCTCGTTAAAAGAGCGGATGTTGATATCCACAAAGTTGAGGTTTAACGACGACAGCAGGTTGTTGAATTGGTTAAAAATCAATTCGCTGGCTGTGCTTGTGCCCACAGAGCCCAATTGCTGGCCCAGGTTTTCCTTGCCGGTGCCTGGTGCAAATCGGCGCTGAATGATCAAGCTCAAGGCTTGCGTGTTCAGGTTGTTGCCATCGTTAAAGTACGACTGCAGCTTTTCCTTGATGGCGGGATTGGCTGGGAAGAAAATATCCAGTTTGATATCCGGTTGCAAAAGCAAGCCACTTAATCCCATTTCTACTTCGGTTTGCACCCTTTCGTTCGTGCTCGACGATTGATCCTGATTGGCTGCGGTATACAAATCGGCAGTGCTGGCCCTCAAAGCATAGATGGCTTTAAGGTTGATTTGTGCATTGGCCGGATTACCCGTCCATCGTATGGTTCCGCCTTGGCGAATTTCAAAACGTTTATTGATAACTTCCTGTGCAGTAAAATCGAAAAGACCGCTCTCAATGATGTAATCGCCCTTCATCTCAAAATCGCCACTGCTGGTAATGTTCAGCTCCAGTTCTGCATTTCCCTTGCCGCTGAGCTTGCCCAACACCGTATAGATATTGGCAATTGTGTTAGGGTCAACACGCAGTTTGAAGTTCATCTTCAAGCCATCAAAGCTGGTTTGCTTCTTTACGGTTTTGGTGGTGTCTTTGCTTACAAAGGTGATAAAATCTTTATCCGAAACCGTTTCGGAACTGTTTAGCGGGAGGTTAAACACGGTGCCTTTTTCTGTTTTGGCATCAATGTTAATCAACATGCTGCTGGTAGGCCCGTTAAATGAGAAATCGCCGGTGGCATAAGCTCTACCATAATAAAGCGAATTGTCTTTTGAAGTGGTGTTAAGTGCCATAAAGTTGGTGGCATTCAAACTAACCCTGATGGTCGGATCGTCCAGGTTGTTCAGGTCGACCGTGCCGTTGGCTTTGGCCTCATTGCCCTCGGCATCCTCCAGTATAAGATCGTTAAGCTGGATTACGCTGTTATCGATCTGTATCTTGTCGTTAAGGGTATAAGGCGTCTTCAGGTAATTCACGGTCATCTCGCCTCGGTCAAAGGAAACATCGCCATTGATATGTGGCTTGCTTAGCGGTCCTTTTACCGTAAGATCGGCAGAAATGTTGCCTTTAAGGTTCGAAACCAGCTTTTTGACAAAAGGCTCGAGCACGGTGAGTTTGCTGTCGTCCATTTTAATCGCCAGGTCAATATTCTTCTCCTTCAGGTTGGCACCACCCGTTATTTTGAACGTTTCCCGGTTGTCAGTCATGATCTGCGTATACACGTTAACGGCATTTTTGGCTTGATCATAAGATGAAGTGTCGGTTAAACGACCAATGTAAGTATCGTTAAAGTTCAATGAGTCGATGCTCAGGCTATCGGTAACGCGTGGCGTTTTCAAGATATCGTACAATCGCGTTCGGCCATTTACCTTTCCGGCTAGTTTGATGCCCATTGTCTTCACAAATGGATTGAGCGTTCTGAGGTTGAAATTTTGGAAGCCTACCAACAAAAGGTCTTTGGGATCTTCAGAAAGTACGCCGTCAACCGAAAGCAATTGTTCGCCATTGCCGAGCGAGAAGTTGTCGATGGCCGTTTTGCCCTTGTTGAAACTGATGCGTACCTTTTCCTGGATGTTCCAATCTTCGTTGTTGATTTTAAGGATAGAAGGAAGGATGCTGATTTTTGCACTGTCGTTCACAAACTCTACCAATCCGTTCAAGTCGAGCTGGTTGGCATCATCGGCATTAGACATTTTTAAGTTGAGGGCCAAACTGTCATTGCGCAACACGTTCGCAATGTTCACGTTTTTGATGTACAAGCTGTCGTTCAGGTCCACACGATCGGAAGTGATGATGGCCTGCAGCTGCTTGGCCGTCGTATTTTCGTCGATGATGATATTGTTGGCGGTGATGCCTTTATAAGTCAGTTTTTTGATGCTGCCGTTAAGTGTTGCCGTGTTGTTTCTCGAATCAAAGGAGCCAATCAAAATAGCCTGGTCGTCGATGGTCAGTCCTGGCGCCACCAGTTCTGCAATAGGTTCGAAGCGCTTCACCCTCAAATTGAAATCGAAAATCTGGGTTTTATAGTTGATAATGTCGGCTTTGAGTGAGGGGATGTAGGTTTTGGCAATCGCTTTATAGTACGAAACAATGGTGTTCAAATCGTATTGTCCTTTGATGCTGGCGTCGAAAATATCCGATTTGATTGCTAAACTTCTGTCCTGGCCAATACCTTTGGCATTCAGTTGTACCGAATCAACATGGTAAATTCCCTTTCTGTTGTTCAGCGTAATGTGTTGTACAAGCAGGTTCCCCTGAATGTTGTCCAGGTTGTTGCCCGAAAAGTTGGTGCTGAAATCGGCATCAACCTTTAACGAATCCTTATACAGTTTCAGTGTTTTTAAACGGGCATTCCTGATGTTGGCCTTGAAATTAAATACCGGCAATGTAGGATTGAGGTTTACACCACCATCAAAAGTCAGCTGCACGTTTTTATCGTTGATTTTAAGGTTGCCGTCAAAATATTTTTTGTCGAAAGTGCCGTCGATTTTGATGTTGCGGTAACGGTAGCCATTAAAATCGATGTAGGTTACATCGCCGTTCAGTTGCTCGGTCAGTTCTTTCACTTCGTCGCCCCTGCCTTTTACGTAAAGTGCAGAAGTAATGCGTCCAAGGCTTTTTTCGTTGAGCAGGTTGCCGAGGTTAAAATCAAAGGTTTTGACGTTTCCGGTATAAGAAGGTACACCTTTCTTGTCGATTTTCATGTTCACGTCCGACTTGAAACGGCCAAGGTTGGTCTTGAATTCGCCATAAGCGATAAAATCATTCTGAAAGCCCGTAAACGAACCGTTGAAGTTTACGTTGCCAAACTTGTTGACGATTTGCGGAATGGAGCGCATCGGCTTACCGGTTACATCGGTCAGGATGGCTTCGAGGTCCTTTTTGTTGGTCCCAGCCAATTCGATCTTCATGTCCATAAAAGTCTGCTCCCAATCTGGAAGGCCCTTCATGGTGAAGTCGCCCTTGATATAGGTGGCTTGACCAGCTTTTACGGCTAGTTTTTTAGCCTTAAGATCGCTTACATAGCCGGTAATCTGCCCGTCGACATCTAAATCGAGCTTCATTTTGTTGAGCTCCGGCGCAAAGTAGGCGATATCCCGCGACGAAATATGGCTTTCTTTGAAATTGGCCTTCATCCTCACCTTGTTTACATAGTCGTTGAAGTCCCTGAATTTGCTGAACTTCATTTGGTAGTAATCGGTTAAGCGGCTTTGGTTGGTTACCAAAAGCAGTTTTTGCAGTTCGATCTGGTTCGTGTCTACCGTAGTAAAAGCGCTCAGGTTTTTAAGGTAGAAGCCACTTTTCTCCTTAAAGGTCAGGTTTTTGATGTTGGCTTGGATGATGTGGTCTTTTGTATTCAGCTTTTCGAAAATACCGTTCAGCTGTTTCAGGTCTATGTCCTCAAAGTTTACGCCCTTAACCACCGTATCTACTTTCAGGTTCTTGTATTTGAAGGCCACATTGTTGAGGATGATGCGGTTGAACAGAAACTGGAATTTCTTTTTTTTCTTTTTGGGCTGAGGACTCGGCGTGTCGAAGTAATCGATAATAAAATCGAGGTTGGACGAACCGTTGGTATAGTCTTTTAAAAAGAAAGCACCATTGTTAACCTGCACGGTACTGACATCGAGTATTCTTTCTTTGAGCGAAAACTTGTTAATGTCGACCAAAAACTTGGGGAAATTGGCCAATGTGTCTTTTTGCTGGTCGAGCACGACCAGTTTTTCGAGCACTATAGATTTAAATGGCTTTACATATAGGCCGCCGATAGAGATCGTGGTATGGAGTTCCTTGGAGAGGTAGGCCGCTGCTTTTTTGGCTACATAGGTCTGTACGGGCTTAAACTGAAGCGAGAATAGTAACACGCCCAGCAACAATATAATTGATGCGACAACCCAAAGCAGTATTTTTAATAGTTTTTTAATAATTTTGTAGCTTAATAATCTTTAACCGTGCCTATAATACTCGCTATAGAATCCTCATGTGATGAGACTTCAGTTGCCGTTTGTAACAACGGCAAAATTACTGCCAATGTTATTGCAAACCAAACAATTCATGAAAATTATGGTGGTGTAATTCCAGAATTGGCTTCGAGGGTGCATCAGCAGAACATCGTACCTGCGGTGCAACAGGCTTTGGTTTTGGCTAAAGTAGACAAAAATGAGTTGGATGGGGTTGCTTTTACGCAAGGCCCGGGCTTGCTGGGTTCGTTGCTGGTAGGGGTTTCCTTTGCCAAATCGTTTGCCTTGGCGCTTAATTTGCCACTTATTTCCGTCAATCATATGCAAGCCCATATTTTGGCACATTTTATAGACGATCCGAAACCACCGTTTCCGTTTTTATGCCTTACCGTTTCGGGTGGGCACACGCAAATTGTTTTGGTTAAAGACTATTTCGATATGGAAATTGTGGGCGAAACTTTGGACGATGCGGCGGGAGAGGCTTTTGATAAAACGGCAAAGATCCTGAACTTGCCCTATCCTGGCGGGCCACTTATTGATAAGTATGCGAAAGAGGGTAATCCTTTGGCCTTTAAATTCCCGGAGCCACAAATCTCGGCATTGAATTATAGCTTTAGCGGGTTTAAAACGGCTATTTTGTATTTTGTAAGAGACAAGCAAAAAGAAAATCCGCAGTTTGTTGAAGAAAACCTAGCCGATATTTGTGCTTCGGTTCAATACAGTATTGTCGGCATTCTGTTAAATAAATTAAAAAAAGCAGCCAAACAGTACGGAATTAAAGACATTGCCATTGCAGGCGGTGTTTCTGCAAATTCTGGATTACGAAATGCACTTGAAGAAATGAAGGAACAGTTGGGCTGGAACGTATATATTCCCGCTTTTCAATATTGTACGGATAATGCGGGCATGATTGCGATTGCAGGCTATCACAAATTTTTGGCTGGCGAATTTGTTGGACAGGAAGTTTCGCCGATGGCGAGAATGAACTTTTAAAAAAATAAAATTATGGGAACAACGAGTTATGTGTTTTTTGGTTTGCTGCTTATTCCATTGATTGTCTTTTTAATCTGGATGATCAAGCAGGACAGAAAGAAAAACTATTTGGGATTGTTTTTTTTGTTGTTCGGTATAGTTATCGCCCTCTATACCATCATTAAATTGGACAAAAACTTTATGGAGAACAATGGGCAGATAGCACCAAAGGCCTCGAGCTTTAAATAGGTTTTGCCCTTGCACTGAGAAGAATTTGGCTTGCTATAATATGCTTGTGCAAATTTCGCTATGTCAATGAATTAAGCTGCAGCATCGGGCCACAAAAAAGCCATCTTATCGACTGAGCGAACAAAGAGTTATCCTGTCTTGGCAAACATATAGATAGATTTCCCTTCGTTCGCTCATACGAGCTGATGGCACCAGTTGGAAAGAATATTTTAAGCTAAGCCTTCTTTGTCTTCCAGTTTATCTCCAGTTACTTCTTCGCGAATTTTAGCTTCTATTTCTTCGGCCAGTTCTGGGTTGTCTAATAACAATTGCTTCACGGCATCTCTTCCTTGTCCAAGTTTGGTGTCGCCATAAGAGAACCAAGACCCTGCTTTTTTAATGATGTTAAAGTCGACGCCCAAGTCGATGATCTCACCGGCTTTTGAAATACCTTCGCCAAACATGATGTCGAACTCGGCGATGCGGAAAGGAGGGGCCACTTTGTTTTTAACGATCTTGACCTTAACGCGGTTTCCAGATACTTCGTCAGAGTCTTTGATTTGAGAAGTTCTACGGATATCCAAACGTACCGAAGCATAGAATTTAAGGGCGTTACCACCAGTTGTGGTTTCCGGATTGCCAAACATTACACCGATTTTTTCACGCAACTGGTTGATGAAAATACAGCAACATCCTGTTTTTGAGATTGTTCCGGTTAGTTTACGCAAGGCTTGGCTCATTAAACGAGCCTGTAAACCCATTTTGCTGTCGCCCATTTCGCCTTCGATCTCCGCTTTAGGCACCAAAGCAGCCACAGAGTCGATCACGATCACATCAATAGCGCCCGAGCGGATCAGGTTATCGGCAATTTCTAAAGCCTGCTCGCCGTTATCCGGTTGCGAAATCAAAAGGTTGTCGGTGTCGACGCCTAATTTTTTGGCGTAAAATTTATCAAAAGCGTGCTCAGCATCGATGATGGCTGCAATGCCACCTTTCTTTTGGGCTTCTGCAATGATATGCGTAGCCAAAGTAGTTTTACCAGAAGATTCCGGGCCATAGATTTCTATGATACGACCTTTAGGTACGCCACCAATGCCTAAGGCAATGTCTAAACTGATAGAGCCGGTAGAAATGGCATCCATGGTTTCTACGGCTTGGTCGCCCAATTTCATGATTGAGCCTTTGCCATACGATTTTTCTAATTTATCTAGGGTAAGCTGTAACGCTTTGAGTTTTTCTGTGTTTGGGTTCATGTCTGTAAATCTGAAAGTAAATGTAAAATAAATATCGGCTAATAAAAAGCAGTAATGCTAATAACTTTAGCAAACATATTGATTTAATTTCAATATCTGCAAATAAAATTAGATTTATTTTTTCAACATTGCCGAATAGCTAAATTATTTAGCTTTAAAGTGCTGCTCAAAATACCTGCAGAAATGGGTAATCTCACAGATGCTGCATTTGGGGTTCCGGGCCACGCAAACATAGCGCCCATGCAGAATGAGCCAGTGGTGGGCGGTAGCGATGGTATATTCGGGCAAATGTTTTACTAAGTCTTTTTCTACGGCTAAAGGCGTTTTGCCCCGGGTAAGTCCAATTCTGTTGGCTACCC
>JBCNPG010000070.1:0-9318 GCA_039593445.1 Pedobacter sp. | reverse complement strand
AGCACAGGCGCCCTAAGCATTGTAAACACCTCGCCTACTTCAGCTACTTACGACGTGTATGTAGACGACGCAAAAATAAACACAGGCGCGCTTCCTTTTGGCGGACAGCTCAAATACGGCCCGTATTTATCGGGCAACCATACCGTAAAATTCACAATAGCCGGACGTGGCGAAAGCCTGTTTACCAAGGGCGTTTCAATGGCTCCAAAAACCTATACCACCCTTTATTTGGTTAACAGGCCAACCAATTTCGATGCGCTTGTGGTAAGCGATGATGTATCGGCTACTTCTACCGCCAATGCGTTCATCAGGTTTGTAAATGCTTCTCCGGATGCAAGCGCCATGGACCTCAAAATTAAAGATGGCAATGCTTTGTTTACAGGCAAAGCCTATAAAACCGCTAGTGGCTTTACCCAATTGGCTGCCGGAAAATATACCTTCGAAATCAAAGACGCCAATGGCGTGGTTAAGGCTACCCTGACTGATATTTCGGTGGGCGCCAATACTTATTATACCATCTTGGCCAGAGGCCTGATTACACCAGCCAATGGCGAAGAAAGCGCCTTTAGCGGCCAAGTAATCGTACACCAATAGCTAGCGGCCAAATCTAAAATAATGGGCCAACGGATTTGTTTGCCCCTTGATGAGCTGAACGAGAAGTTGTGCGCCAATAACCGAAAAAGTTATGCCGTTGCCTCCGAAGCCCAAACAAAAATAACTATGCCGAAACTTGGGATGGGTACCGATGTAAGGTAATCCATCCTTGGTTTCTCCAAAGGTACCACACCAACTAAAGTCGGTAATGAAATCGACTCCAGGCATGAGTTTCTGGAAAGTATTGAATAGTTTTTGCTGTTTGCGGTCCAAAAGCGCATCCCGCTTCAGTGCATTCCTAAAATTTTCGTCTTCGCCACCAACCAGCAACCTGCCGTCGGCGGTGCTTCGCATATAGAGGTAGGGCGAATCGGTATTCCAAAATAAAGTATTTGCTAATGCATCGTCTAAATGCTCAAACTGCTCGCTCACCATGGCATAGGTGCTTTTGAGTTTTACCACAGTTTCCGGCAACAATTGTTGGGTTTCATAGCCCGTGCAATAAATCACATGCCTTGCTTTGATGGTAGCCCCGGTATGCATCGAAGCCAAAACATGGTCGCGTTCGTATTTTACCTTTTTAAGTTCGGTTTTGTCATACACCTGCAGGCCTTTTTGGGCATTGTAGTGCAATAGATCGTGGGTGAGACAAAATGCATCGACACTGGCTCCATCGGCCGACAAAATACCCCCATCAGACAACAGGCCATAACGCTGTTTAATTGTTTCTCTACTGAGCCAATCGACCTTAAAACCATTCGCCTGACGCGCTTCAAATTCGGTCAACAGCCACTTCGCATCTTTTTTGCTATTGGCGAAATAAAGCGATTCTTTCGTCTCGAAACCACACTTGGACTTGATCTCGCGCACTATTTCGCCCAATTGATTTATCGAATCCCTGCAGGCTTGATAGCTGGCAACCGCGCCTTCCCGACCAATTTTCTTGATCAGTTGATACAGGGGCACATCTATTTCGTACTGCAGCATGGATGTAGTGGCCGAGGTGCTGCCATTGGCAATCTCGCGCTTGTCTACCAAAATTGTCTGTAAGCCATTTTTGATACAGGAATGAGCCATGAGCGCCCCGGTAATACCACCACCAATAATTAACACTTCGCAAGATTGGTTGGCCCTCAATGATGGATAGGCATGCAAAACGCCATTCTTTACCAACCAGTAAGGTTCATTTGATCTAATATTCATGGGTTCTGATTTGTTAAACCCTAACAGCAAATACAACCTTTATGTTTTAAATGCTGGTTTTTTTGAAGCCATTCGTTCCAGCAAGCCTTATTTAGAATTATTCAAAATAATTTGGATGCTATCATTCCATAACGTTACTTTGCAACTGTTTAGAATTAGTCCAAATAAAATTAAAATGAAGCAATCACTACTTTTCAAACTTACATTTTTACTCACTGTCTTTTCGTTGAGCGCCCTTGCGCAACAAGGCGGAAGCATTAAAGGCAAAATAACCACTGCCGACGGCCAACCTGCTGCCTTTGTAAGCATAGGCCTCAAAAACAAAAACCAAAGCACGGCCACCAACGAAAGCGGAGCATATACTTTTGCCAAAGTCAAAGCCGGAAGTTATACCCTAAAAGTGAGCGCCATTGGCATCAACACGCAGGAAAAACAGGTCACCGTTGCCGCCGGAGAAACAGCAACAGTAGATTTTGTGCTTACCGAAAACAGTGAAACCCTGCAAGAGGTTTCTATCCAAGCCCGGAAAAACAAATATAAAATCGGCACGCCGTCTTCTTCTTTGCGGCTCAACGAACCCGTATTAGAAGCTCCGCAAAACATCCAAATTGTGAGTGGCGATGCCTTGGCCGACCAACAAATAATCAGCATGGGCGATGGTTTGATCCGCAACGTGAGCGGCGCCGTAAGAATGGAACATTGGGGCGATTTGTACACCAACATCACTATGCGTGGCTCACAAATCCAGGCTATGCGCAACGGCTTTAACGTAGTGGCTTCCTTTTGGGGTCCGTTAACAGAAGACATGAGCTTTGTTGACCATATTGAATTTGTAAAAGGTCCGGCAGGCTTTATGTTGGGCAACGGCGATCCAAGCGGCATGTACAACGTAGTCACCAAAAAACCGATGGGCACCAATACTGGCGAAGTAGGTTTTACCTTGGGCAGCTACGATTTGTACAGAACAACGGTTGATCTTGACCGTAAAATAACCGCCGATGGCAAATTGTTGTTCAGGCTGAATACCGCCGTACAAAACAAAGGCAGCTTCAGGCCTTACGAACAGAACGACCGTTACAGCTTTGCACCATCGCTGAGCTACCAGATTACCAATAGTACCAAATTTACCGCCGAATACACTTTGCAAAACGCCAAGATGACCGAAGTGGGTTCTTACTATGTGTTTGGCACCGATCAGTACGCAAAAGTTGGCCCCAGGTTTACCATGACCCAGCCCGGCGTTGATCCAACCCGTATCAAAGATCATAGCCTGTTCCTGAACCTGACGCAGAATCTTGGCGATAAATGGAAGGTTACGGCACAGGCAGCCTATTTTAGGTACTTGCAAACAGGAACCAGCTCTTGGCCATCTAAAGTAAGCGGCAATGGCGATGTGATTAGGAACGTAGCCATTTGGGATGCCCAAAGCACCATGAAACTAGGCCAGCTGTTCATTAATGGCGAAGCCAAAACCGGAGGCATAACCCATCGCATTTTAGCAGGTTTTGATGGTGGCAAAAAAGAATATTTTGCCGATTGGGGGCAGTCGCATGACTTGGACCTGCCAACCTCGCCATTTAACATCTACCACCCCAATTACGGTTATCCATCAAACGGCTACCCAAATTTTGACCGCAGCAAAAGCGTAAAAGAAAGAGCCATTGCCATTGGCGGCCTGATGGACCAAAAATACCTGAGCGGCTATGTACAGGAAGAAATGGGATTTTTTGCAAACAGGGTACGCCTAACCCTGGCCGGACGCTATACCTACGTGAACCAATCAAGTTGGGGTAATCCAGCTGATAAAGCCGATAAATTCACTCCTCGTGTGGGCTTAAGCGTGTCTATCGACAAAAACACGGCGGTTTATGGCGTTTATGATCAGGCTTTCACCCCGCAAAGCGGCCTGTTGCGCAGCGGTGCTACACCCGATCCGATTACGGGTACCAACACCGAATTCGGCATCAAAAAAGATTGGTTTGACGGCAAATGGAACACCACCCTTTCGGTATACAGGATCTTGAAGCAAAATGAGTTGACCGCAGACCCATCGAACGGCACCCGTCCTGATGGCTCTAAGGAAACCTATAGCATTGCCTTTGGCGAAAAAAGGGCGCAAGGTATTGAGTTCGACCTTAGAGGCGAAATCCTGCCAGGCCTTAAAATCATTGCCAATTATGCCTATACCGACAGCAAAGTTACCCAGGTAACGCCAGGCGTAACAGGTTTTACCGTTGGCGATGTGGTTCCAGGCTTTGCCAAGCATGTAGCCAACAGCTGGTTAAGCTACGATATACTAAACGGCGCATTAAAAGGTGCAGGCGTATCGGCAGGCTTTACCTATATGGCCGATCGTGCCACAGATACCTGGAGCGTAGGCTTGCAAAAATTGCCAAACTACTTTAAGCTCGACGGCGGTATTTACTATGGCAGAGATAAGATCAGGGTTACCGCAAATGTATTCAACATTTTAGACCGCTACTTGTATTCTGGCTCTTACTACTCGTGGCTCAATGCCTATTACTGGCAAGCCGAAGCCCCAAGAAACTACAGATTAAGCATAGCCTACAAATTTTAAAACGCAATGACGATGAAAAAAATAACTTTAGCCCTGTTGCTCTTGACTTTGGGCGTCACCAATGCCTTTGCCCATGCCTTGTGGATAGAGACCCCTTCAATCGGCAAAAAAGGACAGGCGCAAGAAGTAAAAATATACTTTGGCGAATACGAAGAAAACAAACCCGACTCTGCTGCCAAATGGTTCAGCAACCTGAAGGATTTCAGCCTGGTGTTAACCGCTCCGAATGGCACGACCAAAATTTTAAAGGCAACAGCCGATATCAATTGCTTCAAAGCGGGGTTTACACCCGATCAGGACGGCACCTATATTCTATCGGTTGTGCACGAGGTAAAAACCATTTACGAACACGCCAAAATAAACTACTATGCTTTCGCCCATGTTGCCATCGGAAATACACCTAAAATCAATGCTGTCTATCCGGCTAATGCCTTGTTTACCATCCGCCCAGCAGCAACCCTTGTGAAGGCCGGCACTCCTGCCTCATATCAACTGATATACAACAAGATGCCTTTTGCCAAAGAAAAGCTAACGGTTATTGATGTCACAGGCAAAAAGCACGAACCCCTGACCGATGGCAACGGTAAGTTTGAGTTTAAGCCGGCATCAAAAGGCAATTATTTTTTTGAAGCCTTTAAAGAAGACTCTACACCTGGAGAACTCGACGGAAAAAAATACGAGAAGGTTTGGCATGTTGTAACCTATTTCGTACAAGCACAGTAACCCTAACCAGAATTAAGCTTTTAGCCCATTGGTCTTAAATGGCCAATTGGCTTTTCACTAAAAATGCGCACCACAAAGTCCACATCCAGCAAAACAAAAAAATCGCGCTTTAGGCGTGTAAGCGATTGGCTTCACCTTTGGCTGGGGCTGTTTTCGGGCCTGATTGTGTTTATCGTGGCTACCACAGGCTGTATCTTCGCCTTTCAGGTAGAAATAACGGAAGCCCTCTACCACGACGAAATATTTGTTGCGCCACCTCCAAAGGCACAGGTGCTCCCCCTCAGCCAACTGCAAAAAGAAGCCGAAAGGGCTTTGGGCGTAAAAGTAGGCTTTGCCGAAGCTTATCAATCGCCAGAACGCGCATGGATTTTTGGCAGCTACAAGGCCGGCAATCCTGATGCCTTTTTCTATTTCGATGCCATCGATTATTACAAAGTGGCGTATGTTAATCCTTATACCGGGAAAGTGACCTTGGTCAAGGATTACAAGTACGATTTCTTTAACGTGGTTAAATTCATCCATTGGAGCTTGCTGATCAACCATCCTATCGGACAGCAAATCGTAGGCTGGAGTACTTTCGTTTTTGTGATTTTGCTAATTACCGGCATGATCCATTGGTGGCCCAAAAACCTCAAGAAATCCAATTTCGACAAAAGCTTCAAGGTCAAATGGAAAGCCAAATTTAAGCGCCTCAATTACGACCTGCATAACGTTCCGGGTTTTTATGCTTTGTTCATTTGCCTCATCTTGGCCTTAACTGGCTTGGTATGGGCTTTCCAATGGTTCCAGGCAACAGTATACGTAGTTGCGTCGCAAAGCACTGCGCCCCCGGCCATTAAAACATTCAAATCAGACAGCACACAGGCCAAGGTTTCACGTCCTTTGGATATCGCTTTTGAACAAGCCCGTCAAATGCTAAAAGGCGTAGATCGCATTGGCATGAACCCACCCACCGATAAAACCGGAACCATTTCGGCCTATGGCTACAGGGGCGTAGAAACCTACTATGATTTTGATGTGCTTCACTTTGACCAATACACGGGCAAATTCATCAACCGGCGCAACCGTTCGGAGCAAAATGCCGGCGAAAAATTGATTGGCATGAACTACGACATCCATGTGGGCGCGGTATTGGGCCTCACCGGAAAAATCATGGCCTTTTGCGCCAGTTTAGTGGCCGCCACCCTGCCGATAACTGGTTTTATCATCTGGCTGGGCAAAAAGAAGAAACCGAAGAAAAAACCAATAGCAAAGCCCCTTGCGAGATAGCGGGCAAAAGATAAAAACCAAAAACCAATAATTACGATGAAAAAACTACAACTCTTATTAGCGTTTGCGCTCCCTGCTTTGGCCGCATCGGCACAATCAAAAATGGATCAAGACCGCGAAGCCATCAAATCACTGGCCGGCTTTTATAAAGTGACTTTCAACTATGCAGAAACTTTTTCGCCCGACGACGACTACAAGTTCCATGAGCGGCATCGCTCATCAGCTAAAGAATGGGCAGTAATTTTAGAAGATTCGCCCAAAAAAATCGTTATTCAGCACCTACTGGTCATGAGGGGCGACAGCATGATCATTAAACACTGGAGAGAAGACTGGACCTATGAAGATCCGCAAATCCTGGTGTACGACAAAAACGACACCTGGAAAAAAGTAACCTTATCTGCCAACGACATCAAGGGCAAATGGACCCAAAAAGTTTATCAGGTGGATGATAGTCCGCGCTACCAAGCCATCGGCACCTGGGTACATGTTGACGGCAGGCACCAATGGCAAAGCAATGCTGATTCGCCTTTGCCCCGTCGCGAATACACCGAGCGCAGCGACTACAATGTGCTGAACCGCGGCAACATGCTTTACCTCACGCCAAAAGGCTGGATGTTTGAACAGGACAACAAAAAGATTGTGCGTACCGAAAATGGCGACAAATTATTGGCCATGGAAAAAGGCATGGAAGAATTCATCAAAACCGACCCCAAGTCTTTCGGCTATGCCCAAACCTGGTGGAAACAGCAGCAAAATTTCTGGAAAGATGCACGCGAAACCTGGGATGCTATTTTTGAGGAAAACAACGTTATTAAATTGACCTCGAAAGTTGACAATAAATTATTGTACGAGCAGTTTTTTGCCCTTGGCGACCAATCAGTAAAAGAAAACTGGAGCTCTGCCAAAAACAAGGAAGGCATCAGAAAAATCATTTTGGCCTATTTGGCCAAAGGTTAGTCACCGTCGATCCAAGAATCTATTAAGCCTAAAAATCAAGCCACAGACAAACAGATTTCGCTTTACTGATCTGTTCATCTGTGGCTTTTTCAGTTGGCACCCTCGCCAACTGAAAACTTCACAAGTGTATACAAAGCCTTCGATTTTGTATATTGCGCATACAAAACTCCCCCGCTTTAATGAAAAAATGCCTCATCTTAGCGTTATTGTTGCTATTCGCTCATGGCACCTTTGCCCAAGATCTCAAATACGCGCGTAAGACTTTAGAAAAGCTCACTTCTCCGGCCTTTTGGGGACGGGGCTATACGAAAAACGGCATGGAAAAAGCCGCCGATTTTATCGTTGCCGAAATGAAATCCTTTGGCCTGCAGCCCATGGACGGAAAAAGCTTTAAGCAGCCTTTCCTATTCTCGGTTAACACCTTTCCGGGCAAAATGGAACTGCAAATCAACGGGAAGAAACTCATTCCGGGCAAAGACTTTATCATAGGCCAGGCCAGTAAGGGCATTGTAGCCACCACAAGCCTAACCCAGCAAGACAGCACCCATTTTATAGCACAGGTAGAGCGGATCGTAGTCAGCCTGCAAGATAAACTCACTTGGTCTGTAGCACAAAAGGTCAATGATTTTACCGAGATCATCATTAAGAAATCGGCCATATCCCAACCGCCTCAAAGCATAACCGCCAACATCGAAAATGTTTTTGTTCCTGATTTTAGGGCTAGCAACATCTGCGCCATGGTAAAGGGAACTGCCAAGCCCGATTCCATTTTGCTGATTACGGCTCATTATGATCATTTGGGAGGCATGGGCAACCAGACCTATTTTCCGGGAGCCAACGATAATGGCAGCGGCGTATCGTTCCTGCTCAGCTTGGCCAAGTACTACGCTACCCATCCGCAGCGATACACCATGGCGTTTATTTGTTTTGCAGGTGAGGAAGCCGGGATTTTAGGCTCCAAATATTTTACCGAAAACCCATTGGTAGACCTCAACAAAATCCGTTTTCTCATCAATGTAGACATGGTTGGCACCGGCGAAACCGGAGCTACCGTAGTGAATGCGACGCAATATCCCGCTGCATTTGCCCTGCTTAACCAGGTCAACGATTCAGGGCATTTTTTGGTCAAGATCAACCCAAGGGGAAAAGCCGCCAACAGCGACCATTATTTCTTTACCGAAAAAGGCGTACCGGCATTCTTCCTGTACACCCAAGGTGGCATTGCCGCTTACCACGATGTGTACGACCAGCCCAAAACTTTGCCATTTACGGTTTACGAGCAGCTTTTTAAACTCTTTGTTGGCTTTAACAGCGCCTTGATGAATTAAAGGCTTGTCATTTGATTGTTTAAGTTCGGCCATCATTAAACAAATGCTTTGGCTTATTGTTAATTTGGAAAAAATTTGAGCAAATGGCCCTACTTTTTACTCCGCTTCAGCTAAAAAACATCACCCTTAAAAATCGCATTGTGGTTTCGCCCATGTGCGAATATTCTTCAACCGATGGTTTTGCCAACAACTGGCATTTGGTTCACCTGGGCAGCCGTGCCGTGGGAGGCGCCGCACTCGTGCTTACCGAAGCAACGGCTGTTTCGCCCGAAGGTCGTATTTCCATAGCCGATCTTGGGATTTGGAAAGACGAACACATGGCCAAGCTCCAAGAAATTACTGATTTTATCCACGAAAACGGAGCTGTTTCGGGCATTCAGCTGGCTCATGCCGGTCGCAAGGCCAGTTTCGACATTCCATGGCAAAACCCTAAACAATTAGCCAACGAGAACGGGGGCTGGCCAACCGTAGCGCCAAGTGCGCTTCCTTTTAATCAGACAGACAAAACACCTTTGGCTTTAGACCTTGATGGCTTGGCGAAGGTTAAGGCCGATTTTAAAGCCGCGGCCAAACGCGCCCTGCAGGCTGGCTTCCAGGTCGTAGAGATCCATGCCGCCCATGGTTGCAATTTCATCGTTGCCGGTTATGCGCTTCATGTAGCGCTGC
>JBCNPG010000007.1:0-15366 GCA_039593445.1 Pedobacter sp. | reverse complement strand
GCATAACCGATGGAGCAAACAATCCGTATACAGGTTATCTTACCGCTACTTTTGCGCAAGACCTCAACACATTAAGCGCTGCCGACCTGGTTAAAAAATATGGAACGCACGTATTAAGGAAAATAGAATTGGGCTCTAAAATCAATGTGGTTTATCAGGCCGAAGCTCCTCAAACCGATAGAAAGAAAATTAGTGCCACAGGCCTGAGATACGCCATGAAGAATATTTTCGGGCTTTCGACCGGCGAATTGGATCCCATGGACCTGAAAGCTTTGAATGCCAACGCCAAAGCCAAAATTTACTATGATGCCTTTGGTGGCGACCAATCTAAATTGAAAGTGGCCAAAATCAACAACAAGTCGGTTATCAATGCTACCGATTGGCTCAATAGCGCTACCGAAGAAAAAGCGAGGTTTATTGGCATTTCTTCGGAAGGAGGATTAATTCCGTTGTACGAACTCATTGCCGACGCCACTAAAAAGGCCGAAGTAAAGAACTATATTACAACCTATATTCAAACACGCGAAGTAAAAGTTCAGAACTAACAGGCTTTAAAAAAAGCGATAGAATCAAAAGGGGCAATTAACAATTGCCCCTTTTTTGTTAGAAATATCATTTGTGTTAAGCTCCTGATTTGCCAAAGCGATAGAACATCGAAATGGTGCCATATTGATGGGCTTTGGCACTGCTCTTGATTTCCTTTGATTTAAACAGCAGTCCAAAGTCGAAAGTAAAGCGTGGCGAGCTGTAGTTTAAACCCAATTGTTGAGCAAAAACAAAGCGTTTTACGCCAAAGGTAACCGGACTATCATTGTTGAATAAACTGCCCTCTACGGTAGCATCGTAGGCTACAAAGTTAAGTTGGGGCTTGGCATAAAAGAACAATTCGCGCTTAGTCAATTTTTCGGTTTTGCCTTTGTTGCCAATGACCGAATTGGTATAAGCCGAGTTGAACAGCTGATTTATTCTTCCAGCCCTGAACAAAACCCCTGCACCGGCACCGCTAAAGGTTGTGCCCACATTGGCATAGCCTTCAACAGAGAAATCAGTGGCTTTGTCGGACGCGCGGTGCAACAGCTGGGTGTATTGCGCCGAAAGGTTAACCGCCATTTCATTTTTGATTTGGTATTGCCAGCCGTCTATTTCATAAAAACCTACAATTTTGTGCAGCAGTTCCTGTGCATCTTCGCCAAGGGCGTTTGGCCCAACGGTTCCAAGCTCCAAACCGGCTTTCAATACGCTTTCGTTCTTGTAAAAGAGATTTACATTCCCACCGGCATACAAATAGCCTGCAAATGGGCGGTCCTGCGTAGCGGGGTCGGGCCTGTAGCCCGAAATGGGGTTGTACATTTTTTGCCCTGCGCTTACCTCGTAAGTTAGCTTTTCGAGTTTGCTGCCCAATTTTTGCTGGTCGGTTGCATGGCGAAAATAGATGAACAATCCGTTGGTATAATAACGATCCTGGCCATAAAAAAGGTAGGCATCGTTATCGCTCTTAAAACCGAATTCGTTGCTGTAGGATTGTGCAAAACTGCTCAATCCAATAATGGTAAGCAGGGTTAAAGCCAAAAAAAACTTTGATTTCATTTAGTTGGAATTGCTGGAAACGTTTTTCTTTACGGTTAAATCCTGTGCATTTTTGACTTTGTCTTTGGTCAATGCAATTTCAATAACCTCTTTCATTTCGCTAACATAATGAAATTTAAGGTCTTTAATGTAGTCTTCCTTAATCTCTAAAATATCTTTACGGTTCGATTGGCAAAGGATAATCTCTTTGATGTTTGCCCTTTTGGCCGCCAAAATCTTTTCCTTGATGCCGCCCACAGGCAATACCTTACCACGAAGCGTAATCTCGCCGGTCATGGCCAGGTTCGACTTCACCTTGCGCTGTGTAAACGCCGAGGTCAATGCGGTAAGCATGGTAATACCTGCTGAAGGACCGTCTTTAGGTGTGGCGCCTGCTGGAACGTGCACGTGCACATCATACTGGTCGAAAAGTTCGTTTTCGATGCCAAACAGCTGGGCATGTGCCCTGATGTAGGCCATAGCAATAATGGCAGATTCTTTCATCACATCGCCCAGGTTTCCGGTTAGGGTAAGCTTGCCTTTGCCCGGACTTAAACTGGCTTCGATAAAGAGGATGTCGCCACCAACCTGTGTCCAGGCCAATCCGGTTACTACACCTGCTACTTCGTTGCCTTCATAAAGGTCTTTGTCGTAGATCGGGGCACCTAAAATGCGTTCTACGTCTGCCAAATGCAGGGCCGGATCGTAGCTTTCCTCCATGGCAATTTTGGTAGCAATACCACGCACCAACGAACCGATTTTCTTTTCTAGGCCACGCACGCCGCTTTCGCGGGTATAGTCTTCGATTACTTTTTCTATCAGCGAGTTTTTAAGCGTAATGTCCTTGCTGTTCAGCCCATGCAGTTCCTTTTGCTTTGGCAACAGGTATTTCTTGGCGATTTCTATTTTTTCTTCAATGGTGTAGCCGTTTACTTCGATAATTTCCATACGGTCGAGCAGGGCTGGCTGTATCGAGCTGAGCGAGTTGGCCGTAGCAATGAACAAAACGTTGGAAAGATCATAATCGGTTTCTACGTAATGGTCGTTAAAGGCACTGTTTTGCTCGGGATCCAATACTTCGAGCAGGGCCGAAGAAGGGTCGCCCCTAAAATCAGAACCCACTTTGTCGATTTCATCCAGCACAAATACGGGATTGGATGCGCCAGCCTTTTTGATAGACTGGATGATACGGCCCGGCATGGCACCGATATAGGTTTTGCGGTGGCCACGGATCTCGGCTTCATCCCTTACGCCACCCAAGGCCATACGTACATATTTACGGTTCAGTGCCTTGGCTATTGATTTGCCCAAAGAGGTTTTGCCCACTCCAGGAGGGCCTACCAGGCAAAGGATGGGCGCTTTCATGTCTTTTTTAAGCTTGAGCACCGCCAAATATTCAACAATGCGCTGCTTTACTTTTTCCAAGCCAAAATGATCTTTGTCTAAGATGCGTTGGGCGCGTTTCAGGTCGAAATTATCTTTGGTAAAGTCGTTCCAAGGCAGGTCGAGCAAAAGCTCCAGGTAGTTCATCTGGATAGAATAATCCGGTGCGGCAGGATTCATGCGACCCAATTTTTCCAATTCCTTTTCAAAATGGTCGGCTACGGTTTTGGCCCATTTCTTTTTCTTGCCTCGGTTTTGCAATGCCTCGTACTCCAGGTCGGAAGAGTTGCCACCCAGTTCTTCCTGAATGGTTTTCAGCTGCTGGTTCAAGAAATAGTCGCGTTGCTGCTTATCCAGGTCTGTACGTACCTTGGATTGGATCTGGTTTTTCAGCTCTAGCATCTGCAGTTCGCTGGTCAACAGTTCCATCACCATTTCGGCGCGCTTGCGCAAATTGCCCATTTCGAGCATTTTCTGCTTGTCGGCTACATCTGCATTCATGTTTGAAGAGATGAAATTGATCAAGAAAGAAGTGCTTTCTATGTTTTTAAGGGCAATGCCGGCCTCGCTCGGAATGTTAGGCGACAGCTGGATAATCTGCGACGACATTTCCTTAATGGAGGCCACCAAGGTTTTGAACTCTTTGTCTACCTTGTGCTTGGTTTCGGCAAATTTTGCAATGATAACCTTGATGTAAGGCTCAGACTGCACTTCTTCTACCAGTTGGAAGCGCTGCTTGCCTTGGATGATTACCGTGGTATTGCCATCGGGCATCTGCAGCATTTTGATGATCTGTGCCACCGTACCTACGCTGTTCAGCTGTTCAAAGGTTGGGTCTTCTATCGAAACATCGCGTTGCGAAACCACACCAATAATCCTGTCGCCCTTGTAGGCTTCTTTGATCAGTTTGATGGATTTATCGCGGCCAACCGTAATCGGAATGACCACGCCCGGAAACAAAACCGTGTTTCTGAGGGGCAGGATAGGCAGGATTTCTGGCGTTTCTTCATTGTTCATGTCGTCTTCGTCCTGTTGAGACATCAACGGAAAGAACTCTGTGTCTTCGTTTATGATGGGTAGTGCTTGACTAAAATCGAATTGATCTTGTTTGCTCATTAAATAAGGCCTTTTAACTATATAAAACGACAAAGTGACAGCATGCCGTTAAAAAAATATTAATTCTATGTTACAGGCTACATTTTCAACTCTTGTGCCAAACAGCCAAATGTCTTGATCGCCTGTTAAAAAGTCAGCCTTAAAAAAAATAGCAGACTTAATCATATTTCGACTAATTTAGCGTTTACCTTAATATTTGCAAATGATATAATTTTGTGTTTAATTGCCCCCTATTGCTTTATCCATAGAACGAATGCTCTTTTTGAGCGGGATTTGTAATTTTAACCTAACCACAACGCTTAATGACTTACTTTAAAAAAACGTTTTTTTTATTTTTTGTACTTACAGGGGTTTCGACTGCTTTTGCGCAAGGCAATTACGAAAACATGGGGCGACAGGCCTTTATGAAAAGCGATTTCAAGACTGCAATTGCCCAGTTGGAGAAAGTGGAGAACAACGACAGCAACTCGAGTGTGCTCAAGATGCTGAGCTATTCCTATTTTCAATGTGGGGATTATGAAAAAGCAACCGATGCCTACAGCCGTTTGATCCTACTGAAGCCGAACGATTATTCATCTTACTACTACCGTGGCAAAGCGAGGCTGAACATTGCCAATGCGCCTAAAGAATCACTCAACAGCATGCGCGAAAGCTTTTACCAAACTGCCATCAAGGATTTTACGAAGGCCATCGAAATCAATGGCGAAGACGATCCGCAACTCTTGCAGAACAGGGGAATCGCTTATAAGGATTATGCGATATTCAAATCTTACAAAATTAAAAAGGCACCTGAAAAGGCGGCTTGCGTTGCCCAATTTAACAATGCCATCAGCGATTTTCAGAAGGTACTGACCGTTCAGCCGTTCAGAAAAGATATTATTTCTTTGGTTGATTATGTGAAGGCGCAGATTGCCAGCCTGAAATAAAGCCTTAAAAAGCACTGAAAAGGAAAGGCCCCGAAATTTTCGGGGCCTTTCCTTTTCAGTTAAACTTTCCAGTAATCTCGTATTTTTTATCGGCGCTGAGCCTGATTTTTTGTGTCTTTTTGATTTGGTAAAGGCTATCGGGATAATAGCTGAGGCTGTCGCTGGACGTGTAAAGGTCGTTGGTGTTGCTCACAAAGATCCTGATGGCGCTTACTTTGTTGTGCTTAAAACTCACTTCGAGTTTTTTTACGGGAACTTTGGCGCTTTGGCTGGTATAAATCCTGTTGCCGTTGGTACCGTTTGCGTTAAAGGCGCCACGCCAGGCCGCTTTATTGATGTCGGCTTGGATAAACAGGTCAAATTCCTTCTCCCAATTGGCAATGTTTATTTGATGGGTTTCGCTTTTGCCACCCACCATCACCGTTTTATTGATGGCTGGATTGGCTTTTTGCAAACGCGCCGCCTCTTTTTTAAAATAGCCTTCCAGGTCGAAATAGCTTTTGGCATTCTTGTTTTCCTGCTCTTTCAGGGTGCAGGAGGCCAAGGCAAGGACCAAACCGCAAAATAACAGCTTCTTCATTATACCAAACAATTGCCTGTCATTACTTCGGGAATGGCAATGCCCATCATTTTGAGGATGGTAGGTGCTACATCGCCCAATTTGCCATCGGCAATGCTGTGGTAGTCTTCGTCTATCAAAATACAAGGCACCAAATTGGTGGTGTGTGCGGTATTGACAGAGCCGTCTGGATTGATCATAAACTCCGAATTGCCATGGTCGGCCAGGATGATGAACGAGTAGCCATTGGCCTTGCCCACTTCTACCACTTTGGCCGCACAGGCATCGGCTGTTTCTACCGCTTTAACTACGGCATCGAAAACACCGGTATGGCCTACCATATCAGGATTGGCAAAATTGAGGCATACAAAATCAGCCCAGCCGGTAGCCAGCTCCTTGGTAATGGCTTCGGTAATGCCGGCAGCACTCATTTCGGGCTGCAGATCGTAAGTGGCCACTTTGGGCGACGGAATTAAAATGCGTTTCTCATTGTCGAATTCTTTTTCCCTGCCACCCGAAAAGAAGAAGGTCACATGCGGATATTTCTCTGTTTCGGCAATGCGGATCTGGTTTTTATGGTTGGCGGCTAAAACTTCGCCCAAGGTATTGGAAAGGTCGTCTTTGGTAAATACCACCTTAACATCGGCAAAGCTTTCGTCGTAGGTGGTCATGGTTACATAGTACAATGGCAACTTGTGCATGCCAAAGTCGGGGAAGTCTTTTTGGCTCAGGGCCAAGGTAATTTCGCGGCCACGATCGGTACGGTAGTTGAAGCAGATCACTACATCGTCAGGCTTAATGGTCGCTACCGGGATGCCATCTGCCTGTGTTACTACGATTGGCTTTACAAACTCGTCGGTGATGTTGTTTTCGTACGATTTTTTGATGGCTTCTTCAGGACTGGTTGTTTTTTCGCCAACGCCATTAACCATCAGGTCATAGGCTTGCTTTACCCTTTCCCAGCGGTTATCCCTGTCCATGGCATAATAACGGCCAATCAGGCTGGCAATTTTGCCGGTAGAGGTTTTGAGGTGCGCGTCGAGGCTGGAAATAAAGCCAAGTCCCGAATTGGGATCGGTGTCCCTGCCGTCTAAGAAAGCATGGATAAAAACATCGTTGAGGCCTTTTTCGTTGGCAGCATCACACAAGGCTTTCAGGTGGTTGATGTGCGCGTGTACGCCACCATCAGAAACGAGACCGATAAAATGTACGGCTTTATTTTGTGTCTTGGCATAATCGAAAGCATTCACCAGTACTTCGTTGCTGTGCAGCGTCCTGTCGCTAATGGCTTTATTGATGCGCCCCAGCTCTTGGTAAACCACTCGTCCGGCACCCAGGTTCATGTGGCCCACTTCAGAGTTGCCCATTTGTCCGGCAGGCAGGCCAACGGCCTCACCAGAGGCTTCCAACTTGGAGTTGGGGTAGGTTTGGAGCGCTGAATCGAAAAATGGCGTATTGGCGGCATAGGCGGCATCCGACTTGTCTTTTTTTCCATAGCCCCAGCCATCAAGAATAAGAAGTACTACTTTTTTTGCTTTCATTATTTGAAATTATATGTTTAAACAACAATATTTGTGGCATTAGTTGTTTGCTGATCTGTTTATTTTTTACAAATATAAGCCTAATGATGCCTTTAAATGAAAGTTTTTGCACTTTGTGATTTAATTAATGGCATAATTTTGGCTTGTAATTTTGGAGTTTGATATCACACATGATGAAACCTTTGCTTGCGTTTTTGCTGCTGCTATTGCATTTTCCCACGAATAAGGCATTTCAAGCCGATATTGTCGATGATTTATCCAATAATTTCAAGGCTGGAAACTCGAAGGAAATTGCCAAGAGTTTTGCAGCGTCTGTAGAACTAATCATTATAGACCAGGAAGATGTATACAACAAAGCACAGGCCGAGCAGATACTGAAAGATTTTTTTGTCAAGAATCCGCCAAATCGTGTATCCATTATCCACCGCTTGAGCAATTATCCCAATTACCGTTTGGGCATTCTTTCGTTGGGTACCAAAAATGGCAAGTTTAGGGTTACCATTACCATGAGTCTCAAGAAACCAGCTAATAATTTCTTAATCACCGAGTTAAGGATCGAGCCGGATAAAGAGTAGCATTTCATCCAAAAATTGCTAATTTTGCAATAAAAAAAGTTTTGGATAAGCAATTAGTTGATTTATTTATCAAAAATGCCATTGCCGAAGATGTAGGCGATGGAGATCATACCTCACTTTCTACCATACCTGCAGGTACGCAGGGAAAAGCCCAGTTAATTGTTAAGGAAGACGGCGTTTTGGCCGGGGTAGAGCTTGCGCTCGAAATCTTCCATCAGATTGATCCTGCCTTGCAGGTCGAAGTCTTTTTGAAAGACGGCGATGCGGTTAAGGTGGGCGATATTGCTTTTGTAGTAGCCGGAAGTACGCATGCCATTTTGCTGGCCGAGCGCCTGGTGCTCAACTGCATGCAGCGCATGAGTGGCATTGCAACCAAAACCCATCGTATTGTGAGCTTGTTAAAGCCTTATCAAACCAAGATCTTGGATACGCGCAAAACCACTCCGGGTCTTCGCTATTTAGAAAAATGGGCTGTAAAAATCGGCGGAGGCGTAAATCACCGCATCGGTTTGTATGATATGATCCTGATCAAAGACAACCATGTTGATTATGCAGGTGGCATTGCCAATGCCATCGAGGCCGCCAACAACTACTTGGCTCAAAACCATAAGCAATTGGAAATCGAAATCGAGGTAAGAAACCTCGAAGAACTGCAACAGGTACTGGCTACAGGCAAGGTTAATCGCATTATGCTCGATAATTTTGAACCGGCGCTGCTCAGAGAGGCCGTAAAGCTGATCGATGGCCGTTTTATTACTGAAGCATCGGGCGGTATTGTAGAAGCTAATGTAGCCGAGTATGCCGCTTGCGGTGTCGATTACATTTCGATGGGGGCATTGACCCATTCGGTAAAGAGTCTGGATTTGAGTTTAAAAGCGTGCTAAGACCAAATTCTGCGGGCGTGAATCTGAATTTTTTAGTATAATTGTAGGTCATGATTTCGATCTATTCCATTTCGGCCTTAATTGCTGCCTATCTTTTAGGATCTATCCCAACAGCGGTTTGGCTGGGGCAGGCCTTTTATGGCGTTGATGTGCGCGAATACGGAAGCGGCAATGCCGGAGCCACCAATACCTTTAGGGTTTTGGGCAAAAAGGCTGGCATCGCCGTGATGCTTATCGATATTTTTAAAGGCTACACAGCCACCCAGCTTGCCCATTTTATAGGACTTTCGGTTACGGGACCCCATAATTCTACACAATTTGTCAATTACCAGTTGGCCTTGGGCGTAATTGCCGTAATGGGCCATCTGTTTCCTGTTTTTGCAGGTTTTAGGGGAGGCAAGGGGGTAGCTACACTTTTTGGAATGGTTTTAGCTGTTAACTTTCAGGCTTCAATGCTTTGCGTTCTGGTTTTTGTGGTGGTACTGCTGGTTAGCAAATACGTTTCCCTGAGTTCGATATGTGCTGGGTTTACTTTCCCCATTGGTATCGTGTTTGTTTTTCACTCCTCTATCAAATCGGAGGTGCTATACGGCATATGTGTCTGCATCCTGATTTTGGTTACCCACCAAAAAAACCTCGAAAGATTGCTCAAGGGCAAGGAATCGAAAGTTTACCTGTTCAAGAAAAAGCAAGCTTAGCATCTTTGTAGAAACTATTGGCTTCCTTGTTTGTTAAGAGAACAATTAAGGAAAAAACTAAAAACAGTTAGACAAATACACCGAATACAGATTAAATAAATGAAAAAATTAGCGATTTTGGGCTTGGCAACAGGGATGTTGGCAATTGCCGGTTGTACAACGGTTCCTCTAACCGGTAGAAGCAGGTTAAGTTTGGTAGACGATAGCCAGTTGCAGCAACAGGCAGCCATTGGTTATGCCCAGTTGTTGAGCGACCCGAACACCAAGGTGGTTGCCGCCAATTCTGCAGAAACACAACGCATTAAACGCATTGGGGCTAATATCGCCGCTGCGGTAACCAAATACATGAACGATAACGGCTTTGGCGACCAGATCAGGAATTACAAATGGGAGTTTAACCTTATTCAAAGCTCAGAAATCAATGCCTGGTGCATGCCGGGTGGCAAAGTAGCGGTTTATACAGGTATCTTGCCTATTACCAAAGACGATGCCGGTTTGGCCACTGTAATGGGCCATGAAATTGCACATGCCATTGCGCAACACTCGGCCGAGCGGGCCTCGCAAATGATGGCCGCGCAAGTAGGTGGCGCAGCGGTGGGCGTAGCCACAGGCAATAAATCGGAAACTACGCAAGCTGTGTTCAACCAATTATACGGCATTGGCGCACAAGGCCTGTATATTTTGCCTAACTCGCGTAAGCAAGAATTGGAAGCCGATAAAATGGGTCTTTCTTTTATGGCTATGGCAGGTTATAATCCACAAAATGCGGTTGCTTTTTGGCAAAGGATGGCTGCCGCGAGTAAAGGTTCGGCCAAACCACCTGTATTTTTAAGTACACACCCTACCGACGAAAGCCGTATAGCACAAATTCAAAGAGATTTGCCAGAAGCCATGAAATATTATAAAGGAAGGTAGGCAAAGATAGCAATATAAGCAGAAGGTGTAAAGTTAATTGATTTTACACCTTCTTTCGTTAGTAGCATTGGCTGATGGGGAGTGGATAGCTATAGTTAAGTTCGATAAAAGCTAGGTCGCAAAATATTCTAGCTATGACCAAACATACTTAATTTAATGGCTGATTGTTTTACTAGGGAATGCCTATCGCAATACACAATACCCATCACGCTATACGTTACCACCCAACACTTTTAAAATGGCCGAAGCCTTCAGCAGGCATTCGTCGTATTCGTCGGCGGCATTGGCTGCATAGGTAATGGCTCCGCCAACCTGAAAAGAAAGGTATTGTGTTTTTTGGTTATACAGGATGCTTCTGATAATGACATTAAAATCAAAGTCGCCATGGGGACTGATACAACCAAAAGATCCTGAAAACGCGCCTCTTTTGCTTTTTTCGTATTGATCGATCAATTCCATGGCCTTGATTTTCGGGGCGCCGGTCATCGATCCCATGGGGAAGGCGTTTTTTATGGCATCAATCGGGTGAACGGTTGGGTCAAGCTCGCAACTGATGGTCGAAATCATTTGGTGTACCTGCGGAAAACTGTAGATGCCGAAAAGCTCCTCCACTTTTACGCTGCCTTTTACCGCGTTTCTGGTTAAGTCGTTGCGCACCAAATCAACAATCATTACATTTTCGGCCTGCTCTTTAATGCTCGATTTCAGGGCTGATTTGATTTGCTCGTCGGCTATGGGGTCGGGGCTTCTTTTGGCGGTGCCTTTGATAGGCTGGGAAATCAGTTTGTTGCCTCTTTTGCAAAGAAACCGCTCAGGCGTAGCCGAAAGGATATAGTTTTCGTTGAGCTTGAAAAATCCAGAAAATGGGGTGGGCGACAGGTAGTTGAGTGCTTCATAAACCGCCAAGGGGTTGATTGCAGCATTTTGCGCGAAAAATTCCTGGCAAAAATTAACCTCATAAATATCGCCCCGCTTGATGTGGCCCTGCAAAGCTTCGACCGTTTGGATATAGGTTTCGCGATCGAAGCGTTTTTCGATAGCCAATTTGGGATGATCTTGCCTTGCCAGTTCAACCTGTTCAATCTGACTGATAATGGAGGCGTCGCCCTTGAGCACTTTCACTTCATTTTTTTGGATGGCCAAGAGGTATTGGGGTACAAAGAAATAGAGGTCTGGAAAATGGAGCTTGTCGCCATGCGAACTGCTCAATTGTTCCACTTCGTTTTTAAGCTCGTAGCTGAACAGGCCAAACAGCCAATCGCGGTGCTGTTCGTAAAATGAACGGAGCTGGGCAAATGCGGTACCGGCATTGGTGTTTAATTGGTATTGTTGTCCAATGGCGATAAGGCAGTCGTATTGCGCATAAGGATCTGTATATTGATTGGAATCCAGGTAGCAGCATACATCGAAATTCATGGCCCATTGCTTGGCCTTTTGCTTAAATAGGATAATTTCGTCCTCGTTCATTTTCGCTGTAAAGGTATTAAATGCCAACAAAATTGTAAAATAAGATTGGTGTAAGGCATTTTCAAGATAATGAGGATAGGCTTGCAACCAAATTCAGCTTGGTATCGTCTACCCTATAACTAGTCTGAGTTTTTATTCCTTAACAAAACAACCTTATGAAACGAATTTTGTCGATCCTCATCATTTTCTTGTTTGCCCTCTCGCTGCATGCGCAAAATGCCCCGAAAGCCGATCAGTCAAAGATACCTTATGGCGATAACAAAGCTGCCGGAAATTATGCCAAGATAAGAGGCATGAACATGTATTACGAGACTTACGGCCAAGGCCAACCTTTGCTCATCATCCATGGCAATAGCGGCTCTATTGGCGATTTCAGCAAGCAGATACCTTATTTCTCCAAAAAGTACAAGGTTATTGTAGCCGACAGCCGCGACCATGGCAAGACCTTGGATACCTTGAACATGGTTGATTCGCTGTCGTATGAGCAAATGAGCGACGATTATGCTGCCTTGCTAACGCATTTAAAGATCGATTCGGCCTTTGTGTTAGGCTGGAGCGACGGAGGCATCAACGGGCTGTTGCTGGCCATGCGTCATCCAGAGAAAGTTAAGAAGCTGGCCGTAACCGGTGCCAACCTTTGGCCCGATACCAATAGCGTAGAGCCGTTTATATTGAAATATTTTGATGGCATTAAAAAATACTACGATAAGCAAAAGCCATCGATAGAACGTACGGTATTGTTGAGGCATTTTAATTTGCTGTTGGCCCAACCTCAAATTAAGCCCGCCGCACTGGCCAAAATACAATGTCCGACATTGGTCATGGCTGGCGATCAGGATGTGATCAAAGCAGAGCATACGCTGCTTATTGCCAAGTCTATTCCAAAAGCCAACTTATGGATAGTGCCCGATTCGGGCCACGGATACCTCGTGCTGAGAAGCGTTGATAAATTCAATACCGAGGTTGATGAGTTTTTTCAGCGAAAGTACAAGAAAATAGCCGGAAGAGAGCTCCTGCAAAACTGATGCTGGTTTCTTGCACAATTAAACAGAATAGTTGTATTTTGCGTGAGCAATCAATTTAACTATGACAAATAAAATCTTAATGCTCTTTGTACTATTGGTATTGGCTGGAGGAGCTGCTTTTGCTCAAGAGAAAAATATCAGCGATGCTTATCAGCAATTTATGTTTTCGAGAATGGCTAGGGGCAACGATGTACTGATTGAACAGACACGTGGCTTGTGGGCCAGGGCCAAAGAACTGAGCGCCAAGCGTCAGGCCAATGTGGCTTATCATTTGGGGCGTATGTACGAAGAGGTGGGCAAGCCCGACAGTGCGCTGGTTTACTACACGCAATCGCTCAAGGGGGAACCTAATTATGTGGTTATTCACAGAGCACTGGGCTTTATATACCTTAACCAGAGCAAGGCGTTTGTGGGGCAAATGAATGCGGCAAGCGCGGCTAAAAATGCCGATGCCAATGCGAAGGCCTTCAATCAGTACAAGGCGGCTGTACTCAAGGCATTGCCGCATTTGGAGAAATACCAAGCCTGTGAGCATGATGACGAAACTTTGGAGATGATCACCAACCTCTATAAAAGTATAAAAGACAGTCAGGCGGTGGCCACATTGCCCACGCGTTTAAAAGCTATGGCTGGAACTTGCGTAAGCCTGCTTGAAGATGAATAAAAAAATCCCTTGAAAATTTTCAAGGGATTTTTTGTGCTATTTCAACGTCAAGGTCTGTGTCCTGTCTGGTCCAACCGAAAGAAATTTGATAGGCACTTCCAGTTCTTTCTCCAGGAAAGCAATATAAGCGCTCAGTTGGCTTGGAATCTGATCGGTGGAGGTAATCTTGGTCAAGTCGGTTTGCCATCCAGCTATGGCCGTTAAAACCGGTTTTGGCTGGATAGAAATGATGTCGTAAGGCATGTAGTCGATCGTTTCGCCGTTGTATTCGTAGTGCGTGCAGGCATAAATCGTATCGAAGCCGTCTAAAACATCGGCTTTCATCATGATGAGTTCGGTCACGCCGTTCAGCATGATGGCATATTTTAAGGCAGGCAAATCGATCCAGCCACAGCGACGCGCACGTCCTGTAGTTGCCCCAAATTCGTGGCCTACCTGGCGTAGCGTTTCGCCAACTTCGTTATCCAATTCGGTAGGGAAGGGGCCGCCGCCTACACGGGTACAGTAGGCCTTGAAGATGCCATAAACATCGCCCACCTTGTTAGGCGCAATGCCCAAACCGGTACAAGCGCCGGCAGTTGTGGTGTTTGATGAAGTTACGAAGGGATAAGAGCCAAAATCTACATCTAACAAAGTGCCTTGTGCGCCTTCGGCCAATACTTTTTTGCCTGCTTTGAGGTAGCTGTTTACAAAGTGTTCGCTATCTACGTGCGGAATGGTTTTAATGAATTCAATGGCTTCGAAGAAAGCAGCTTCTTTTTCGGTCAGGTCGTATTCGAACTCGTAGTGCGAAAGGATTTCCTTATGTTTTTCAACTAATTTGGCATAACGGGCTGCAAAATCTGGCAAGGTAGTATCGCCTACGCGCAAGCCATTACGGCCGGTTTTGTCCATATACGTTGGGCCAATTCCTTTTAGGGTCGAACCGATTTTGCCGGCACCCATTTTTTGTTCGTTGGCGGCATCGAGCAGTTGATGTGTAGGCAAAATGAGGTGCGCCTTGCGGGCCAATACCAATTTGCCAGCTGCCACTGGATCGTGACCAGCTTTTTTAAGATTGTCTAATTCTCTTTTTAAGATAATGGGATCGATTACTACGCCATTACCGATCAGGTTCATGGTTTTTTCGTTAAAAATACCTGATGGGATAGTATTGAGTACAAATTTTTTGCCATCGAACTCTAACGTGTGACCAGCATTTGGACCGCCTTGAAAACGGGCTATCAAATCATATTGCGGACTTAAAACATCAACAATTTTTCCCTTGCCCTCGTCGCCCCATTGCAGGCCTAGTAGTACGTCTACTTGCGTCATTATTTTAAATTAAAGAATAGAAAGATTATAAATTGGATAATTAGTTAGCGTGTTGTTTTTGCGTGTGGTTGGCTTTGATGGCCGCGGCTGCGCTGCAATCGAAACAAACCCCGTAAAGGTTCAAAGAATGGTGTTTGATGTCGAATTTCAGTAAATCGCCAACCATGGTTTGGATTTGATGGATGCGTGGATCGCAGAATTCTACCACCTTGCCACAGTCGATACAGATCACATGGTCATGTTGGTGATAGCCGTAAGATTTCTCGAACTGCGCCATGTTTTTGCCAAATTGGTGTTTGGTTACCAAATCGCAGGATACCAAAAGCTCTAGGGTGTTGTAAACCGTAGCCCTACTTACACGGTACTTTTGGTTTTTCATGTGGATATAAAGCGTTTCTACATCGAAATGGTCATTTCTAGAATAGATTTCTTCTAAAATGGCAAAACGCTCGGGGGTTTTTCTCAAGTTTTTGTTTTCGAGATAGGCTTCGAAGATTTTTCTCACCAACTCGCTGGTATTCTGTGCAGACATAGTTTTAAACTCCTCCCAAAGGTATAGAAATGATTACAGACATTAAAGTGAATCGCCGATTATTTTAAAGATGATTACACTGTAGTTATATTCTCGCAGTTAATTGTTTAGTACTAGGATATTGATCTATTGGAAAGTTGTAATGTTTGAAGGTTGGACTGTTTGAGGGGTGTAATTTACGTGTGCTTAACATTGTTCAAT